>NZ_JBWMAX010000022.1:0-42787 GCF_056521385.1 Rhodoferax sp. RT5P35
GATACATCCCGCCTGCAGAAGCTGAGGCAAACTACTACCGGCAACTCGCCAATCAGGCCACCACGGTGGCGGCCTGACTTAAACCAACGGGCTTCCACGAAACCCGGGGCGGTTCAGTTCAACTATTCCCGGCAAGCTAAATTTGCCATGTCGGATGACTTTGCCTACAAGATCCTGCCGACTTTGATGCTGGAGAATGCCAGCAAGAGCGGTGGCGGTGGTGGTTCTCGTGGCGTAGGCCCGCAAATAGCCGCGCTTTACCGGTGATCAAACCAGGGCTTCGTGAACAAGAAGGCTTTGCCCATGCTGTCGGAAATGGGCATGCTGACCGGCCAGGCCGTGAACACGTCCACCCCGGGCACCACCACGGCACCGCTGTGGAATGCTGGACTCGCGGCCTCCAACGCCTTCGAGTGGTCCAAGGTTGTGGTGGACCAGCGCATCCTGCCATACCTTGCACGTCACAAGATGGAGGCCAGCGACTCCAATGTGCTGAGCGTCATCAACCAAATCACGCGCGGCAATCAATTGGCGGGCTCTGTCCTGGGCGAGTTCTATGTAAAGCGCCGGAACTTCGAGCGCGACCAGAAGCTATTCGAAAACGTCCAATCCCCCAAAGAGGCCTACCAGAACGCCATGAGCAAAGACCCGGCCACCGCGCGCCGGGCGTTGTCGGCCCA
This sequence comes from Rhodoferax sp. RT5P35, assembly GCF_056521385.1. NCBI lineage: Bacteria > Pseudomonadati > Pseudomonadota > Betaproteobacteria > Burkholderiales > Comamonadaceae > Rhodoferax > Rhodoferax sp. RT5P35. Next base: position 681 of record NZ_JBWMAX010000022.1, read on the forward strand.
GTGGGAGAACTTCGAGACCAGCCTAATGCACAACGTGGCACCGCTGGTGGTGCCCGCGCTGATAAAGCTGGCGCAAGGGCTCAACACCATGGGAGCCTGGGCACGAGCCCATCCCAACATGACCAAAGACCTGGTGCTGGGGTTTGGTGCGCTTTCGGGCGCAATGGCGATTGGCGGAACCCTGGTGGCCACCACGGCCGCTTTCAAATTGATGAACACCACGCTCGGCGGTGGTGCGGGGCTGGCGGGCACTTTGGGGAAAGCCGGGCTGGCGGGTGCTGCTGGGTTCGCCATTTTGGAGGTGGGCCGACTCGGCTTTGCGTTGCATGACCTTTGGACCGCCAACAATCGCGACGGTGTGAAGCTGACACCTTATGCCCAGTCCCGTGCCAATGATCCCGCCTTGCCTGGCCTGGACCGCGATTTCAAACCATTCGACAAGTTGCCACTTGGTGGAATGCGTGACACCGGAAGCGGCCGGGACTTCGTGAGACCCAGCCAGAACCGGCCAATTCAAGTGACGACAAACACCTATCTTGATAAATACAAGATAGCAACGTCCATCACTGAGGTACAAGCCCAGGTACTTGGCCGCCCCGGAACCGGTGCACTCACCCAGGATGGCAGCATGGCCCCGCGTAAGGCTGGCGCAACGGGGGCGTACTGATGTTGGAATTTTCTAGCCTGGGCGCGTTCGTCCAGCATCTGGACAGTTTGAGCGCCATCGTAGAGGCCAGCCAGCACCAAGGGCTCAAGCGTGCTGCGGCGGTGATCGAGAGGGCCGTCAAGGACGAGATCGGCCACTACCAACCCGCAACAGGGGCGTTCCCTGCCTGAGCCGCTCTGGCCGACTCCACCGAGGTGCAGAAGGCGCGAATGGGCTACCCGGCCGATGCGCCGCTGCTGGCCAGCGGGGAGGCACAGCGCAATATTGGTCACGAGGTAAGTGGCAATGATGCTGCGATTGGCTCCCCTGATGAACGAATGGTGTTCCATGAGTTTGGCACTGGCAAGATGCCGCCGCGCCCGGTGTTCGGGCCCGTAGCGTTCAGGACTGCGGACCAGGTGCTGCAGATCGTTGGGCAAGAGGTAGTTTCAGCGCTCGTTGGGAAAGCGGTCCGTACCGGTGCGGGTAGCGGCCAGTCTGGATAGTTCGCTGGGGTGTCGTTTCCCCAGACGGCACCCCAGCACTCAACTATTGACGTGGCAACCCTTGGAAAGGGTGCGCAAAGGTGCTCGATAAGTTCGCATATTTCCGCGCAATATCCGAACGGGAAAATGCACGGCTTCTCCAATGAGGGGAGGCTGGAAGTAGGTGTTATTTCCGAACGATTTCCGCGCATTTTTGCGCAGGAAGGTGCGCACCACGGTGCGAAGTTATGCGCTCTGTGCATGGCAGCCAAGAGTACACAACGGGATTTTGCAAAGTTGCGCAAGTTGCGGGTGCAACCACTAAAAAGAGCTGGTTAAATCCGCCTCTGGTTGCACGGCTGGGTTCGGTCTGATGCTCGTACTGCTGGCCTCAAGCGACGGGCCATGCTACAGTTCTTCTTGGTGCTGAACACACCATAGTTAGCGTCCCAGGCCCCCACGATAGCGGGGCTTTGCCGTGTCCAAATTCAGTTTTGGGCTGGGTGTCTCACGTTCGTAAGGCGTGGGGGGTGTCTAACTACACCTGTTCAACCACCCAGCCCACCCGTTACGGCTTGAGCACCGTAGCTCGTGGTTTTCAATCTCAGTTAGGAGTCGAAACCATGGCGATAGCCATTACCACCACCATGCCCAAAACGGGCAACGCGCCCTCCATTGTCCGACAGCAGGCCATAGAAAACGCACTATCCATGGCGTTGTATTTCATCCGCAAGGCCCAGCACCCGGCAGATTTCCAAGCCGCCACTATGCGGGCAGTACGTGCTACTTCCATGCTAAAGCAAGCCTGCGCCGAGTCTTCCACCGCCGTTACGGTGGGGGCTTGAACCATGGCCACCGCTACAAAGCCCACGGACAACAACGCCACAGCCACGCCCATCGCAGCCAATGGCCTCCAGCGTATCGGGATGGACCTAGTACACCCCTACGGCGTGTACATCGACTACTACAAAGTAGCCGAGTACGCCACCGAGGCAGAGGCCAATCAGCACTTCCAAAGCCTTTACCAAGCCCACAAGGCAGGCGACGCAGCATGAGCACGCCCACACTAGATTTTGATGCGGCACGGCGAGCCGTTTGCATGGATGCAACCTATGAAATCGAGGCGCTAGCGGCTTCGCTGCCCGGCCTTGTGCCAAGGGAAGTAGATGGCGCATATCTTGTCGTGAGAGGCATCGCGGCACGCCTGGCCCAATTATCGGGCGTGGTGATGTCGGGCTTGAATGACGATGACGCCAGTACGGTGGACTTGCAATACAGCGTATCCGGCGGTATCGAATGATTGCCGCTACAAATTCAATAGCTGCTTACGTAGGTAGTACGCGCTACAGCCAAAAAAGACGGGGAAGACCGTTTATCCCTTGCTTTTCATGCCAACCATGAAATTCAGATGCTGGCAAAGGGGCTAAGCCGTCTCATTGAGGCGGTCGCGGACGAAGAAGCGCCTATGGCGCACGGCATTCTTTCCCGTATTCAACTGCTGTCTGATACTGTGTTTTTTGCGATGCGTCTGCATGGTCAAACAGATGAAGAATATGGAGTTCGCACCGTAAGAGAGTTGCAGGCGGCGTTTGATGGTGGGCTATAACCGATAGCCGCGAGTCTTCCAGCTACCCAGCCCGGCCACTGTGCCGGGTTTTCTGTTTGTGGACCGAAGCACTCCCGTTTGGGATAGGCTGTCTGCGGAAGCCAGCGGACCGGCATCCTGAACCGGGGTTCAGGTGTGGCTACAGAGTACAAAACCATGTACTCGTGGCTACGCAGTGGCTACACCGACCACAAAAGCAAAAAGCCTGCTATCTTTTGAATAGCAGGCTTTCCTTACTGTACTTGGGGTGGCTGATGGGGCTCGAACCCACGACAACAGGAATCACAATCCTGGACTCTACCAACTGAGCTACAGCCACCGTAGTCTTAAATTATAGCCTGAATTTCCCCATTCAAACTCTTACCCAGCATCAACACTTGTTTTAACCAACGGTTTGGCAACATTGATTTTGACTTTGAAGCGCTCCTTGAGCGTGTTGTAGTAGGCACGGCTCTCGGCACCCGCCCAGCCTTGGCTATATTGTTCACGGCCTTGCTTGCGTTGGGCTTCAAGCGGTGCATCACGCGGCACAAGTTTGTTGATCTTGGCAATGGCATAACCTTGTTCACCGAGGTCGGTGCCAATCCAGACAGGCAAGCTGACCATATCTGCCCGCAAGGCGGCATCCACGACCTTTATCGGTTGCTGCTGGGCGTTTTCACGTGACACCACTAACGGTACGGACAATACCGCAGTGCTGGGGTTGGCCTTCCAGGCGGCAAGTTTCTCTTGACCTTCTTTTTTAGCCAGAGCGTTCGCGCGCACACCCACCACCCGTAGCCGCACTTGGTCTTTGACCTCGGCAAAAGGCTGGGTGTGTGCGGGCGTGTACTGGGTGATACGCCCAGACACCAATTGGTTAGGCGCAGTTTCTACCGCCTCGGTATTGCGCTTTTTCTCGATTGAATCAGAGGAGAAGATGGCATTCAGGAACTTGGCACTGGCCAACACGCCTTTAGCGCCAGGCACCGGAGTACGCGACAGCGATGCGGTCTGGACATTTAACTTGAGGCGGTCTGCGATCGGCTTAAGGCTGTCGGCTTGTTCGTAGACACCGTTGGTAAACGCATCGGCGGCTTCGGCAAACTTGGACGGGGCTTGTTGGCTCTTCAAATCGGCTTCAAGTTCTGGCCGCATCTCTTCAAAGCTGCGTTGTTTAGGTGCGCGGATGTCGGTCAGCTGGATGATGTGGTAGCCAAAATCAGACTCCACGATGTCACTGATATCCCCTTTCTTCAAGGCAAAAGCCGCATTTTCAAAAGGCTTGACCATGGCGCCACGGCCAAAATAATCCAGGTCGCCGCCGTTGACGGCCGAGCCGGTATCCTGCGAATTCTTCTTGGCGACTTCGGCAAAACTGGCTGGGGTTTTTTTGACCAGGGCCAAGAGCTCTTCGGCTTTTGCGCGGGCTTTTTTACGCTCGTCGGTCGGTGCGTCTTTGGGGGCGTTGATCAGAATATGGCTGGCACGGCGCTCTTCTTTGCCAGCGAGGCGGTCGGCGTTTTCTTTGAAATAGGTTTTCAGGTCCTGCTCATTGGGTTGGATGCCTTTTTTCACCGCATCCAGGTCCAGCACTGCGTACTCGATTGTCGCCTGCTCCGGTGCCTGGAACAGGGCCGGATGGTCTTTGTACCAGGCTTCCAACTCGGCATCGGTCGGGTTCACCTTGGCAGCGAAATCAGCAGTCTTGAACACGGCAACCTGCACTTCACGCTGTTCAAACAGGGCATTCAGCGCGACATCGGCCTCTGCACCCGAACTGAACGCGGTACCGGCCACGCCCGCCACCACCTGGCGTTGCGAAAGGTCGGTGCGTACACGGGCTTCAAACATGGCCGGAGTCATGTTCTGGGCGGCCAGCAACTGGCTGTAACGCGCCATATCAAGCGAGCCGTCGGCGTTGCGTAGCGACGCGATAGTCGGGTCTTCCTGCAGATTACGCGCCAGGCGGCTGTCGCTGGTGACCAGGTGGAACTTATCGGCGGCGGCCGCAAGTACACGCTGCTGCACCAGGTTTTCCAGTGTGGCGTAACGCGCCTCAGGCGAATCCAGCAGCTTGGGATCTGTGCCCGGCTGGGCGGCCAAGATGCGCTGCACTTCATTGCGGTGCGCGTTGTCCCAATCCGTTTGTTTGATATCTTGCCCGGCCACCTTGGCCACCGTGTTGCCGCCTTCGTTGAACCGTTGGAAGCTTTCCTTGCCGCCCACCAAAATAAAGGCAGGAATGATCAGCAAGAACATCAAGCCCATCATGATCTTGGTGTGCTTGCGGACGAAATCAAACATGGCAGAACTCTTTTGAAAAACACGATGGGCCTAGTGCCCATGCTTAAAAACAAAAAAGGCGAACAACTTGTTCGCCTTTGCCGGGTGGGAGTGGTGGGTGCTGACGGGCTCGAACCGCCGACCTACGCCGTGTAAGGGCGCTGCTCTACCAACTGAGCTAAGCACCCCACCTGAAACACAAACCTCAGTTCAACGCATCTTTCAATGCCTTGCCTGGACGAAACTTTGGAACCTTAGCGGCTTTGATTTTAATCGCATCGCCAGTGCGGGGATTTCGCCCGGCACGCGCAGCGCGCTTACCCACCGCAAAGGTGCCGAATCCTACCAGCGATACGGTACCGCCTTTTTTCAGCGTCGTTTTAACCGCGCTGATGGTGGACTCCAAAGCACGTGTAGCAGCTGCTTTGGAGATATCAGCATGCTTTGCGATGTGTTCAATCAATTCCGTTTTGTTCACAAGGAGCCCCTCGCTCAAATTTATTCAGACCACGATGTTCAAAAATTTCCCCCTGTACTGCAGTCTGCAGTGCGCAAAAAACAAGGCTGGGAAAAACATAACTTTGCAGCAACCACTGCTCAGGCAATTAAAACCATGGACTTGCATGGTGTCAATCGGACAAACTGCTTTCGAGCGGCGCGGAGGCGGATTCTAGACCGTTTTTGGCCCGGTCCTTACACCCCAGCGACACTTTTTAAATCGAGCCCGCCACGCTCCAAAAACGGCAGTTGGCGTGCACCAGCACCGTGCAATCCGCTTCTTTCACTTTGTCCGCGCCCGGATTTCAGGCAAGGCTCTTTGTAGATAGTAAACCATTGACCAAATGGTCAACACCGCTGAAATCCAGATCAGCCATACGCCCCACAAATGCGTATCGACCACGCCGAACAAACGCCCGTCGTACAACAAAAACGGAATCGCCACCATCTGGGATACGGTCTTTAGCTTGCCGATCATGTGCACCGCCACGCTCTTGGACGCGCCGATCTGCGCCATCCATTCACGCAGCGCCGAAATGGCGATTTCGCGGCCAATGATGATCAGCGCCACAAACACGTCGGCACGGCCCAGATGCACCAGCACCAGCACACAGGCGCAGACCAAAAACTTGTCTGCCACCGGATCCAAAAAGGCTCCAAACGACGAAGTCTGGTTCAACTTCCGAGCCAAAAATCCGTCCAGCCAGTCGGTGGCGGCAAATACCACGAACATGACGGTGGCCACCAGGTTGCGGCTGGGCTCGCTGATCGGCAGGTAAAAAACACCAATAATCAACGGAATCGCGACGATGCGCGTCCAGGTCATGATGGTGGGGATGGTCCAAAACATGGCTTGATTGTGTCACGCCAACAGCACAGTCAGATCAGCGCAGTGCACGGTAGATTTCTTCGGCCAATTCACGCGAAATACCGTCAACTTTGGCGATATCGTCCACACCCGCAGCCGCCACGCCCCGGATGCCGCCAAAACGCTGCAACAAGCTGGCGCGTTTTTTGGGGCCGATGCCCGCAATGTCTTCCAATTTGCTGCCACCCACGCGGACCTTGGCGCGCTGGGCCCGCATGCCGGTAATGGCAAAACGGTGGGCCTCGTCACGGATCTGGGCGACCAGCATCAGCGCCGCCGAGTCGCGGGCCAAGGTGGCTTTGGTTCGGCCGTCGGCAAATACCAGTTCTTCCAACCCGACCTTGCGGCCCTCGCCTTTTTCCACCCCGACGATCAGACCCAGGTCCAGCCCCAGCGACTCGAACACGGCTCTGGCCATGGACACCTGGCCCTTGCCGCCGTCGACCAGCACCAGGTCGGGCATGCGCCCTGCGGCAGGTTCCGCAGTCGGCTCCGTCTGCACGCCAAACTTGCTGTAGCGCCGCGTCAGCACCTGGCGCATGGCGGCATAGTCGTCGCCCGGCGTGATGCCTTCGATCTTGTAACGCCGGTATTCCGAGTTCTGCATTTTGTGCTGCTGGAACACCACGCAGGAGGCCTGGGTGGCCTCACCGGCGGTGTGTGAGATATCGAAACACTCGATACGCAAGGTATCCAGGTCGTCCGGGGCCAGGTCCAGCGCGTCTACCAGGGCGCGGGTGCGGGCCTGTTGTGAACCCTCTTCGGCCAGCAGGCGGGCGAGTTGCAGGCCCGCATTTTTCTGCGCCATTTCCTGCCACACGCGGCGCTGCTCGCGCGGGTTGTGCACCGCCGTCACCTTGACGCCGCTTTGCGACGACAAGGCATCCAGCAAAGCCTTGCCTACCGGCGCGCTGGTAATCAGGGCCGGGGGAATCGGGATGTCGATGTAGTGCTGGGCGATGAAGGCCTCCAGCACCTGCACTTCCACGGCCTGGGCCGCATCTTCGCCCTCCACCTCCACCGCACTCATGAAAAAAGCGTCTTCCACGTGGGTCGGAAAATAAGCCCGATCGCCCAGGTGCCGACCGCCGCGCACCATGGCCAGATTCACGCAGGCGCGACCGCCCTGCACTTTCACGGCCAGGATGTCCACGTCCTTGTCAGACACGTTGTCTACCGACTGCTGGTGCAGCACCGTGGACAAGGCACTCATCTGGTTGCGTAGCTCGGCCGCCTGCTCGAACTCCAGCTTATCGGCGTGGGCCATCATGCGCACCTCCAGCGCCTGCAGCACCTGCTGGGTTTCGCCGTCCAGAAACCTTTCGGCGTTCAGCACGTCTTGCGCATAGTCTTGGGGCGACACAAAGTTGACGCAGGGACCCGAGCAGCGCTTGATCTGGTACAGCAAACAGGGCCGCGTACGGTTGTTGAACACCGTGTCTTCGCAGGTGCGCAGGCGGAAGACTTTTTGCAGCAGCTGGATCGACTCCTTCACCGCCCAGGCACTGGGGAACGGGCCGAAGTAACGGTGTTTTTTTTCCACCGATCCCCGGTAGTAGGCGACGCGCGGAAAGGTCACCGCGCTGGGCTCGGCAGAGAACGCTGGCAAGGCGGTGATCTTCAAATACGGGTAGCTCTTGTCGTCGCGGAACAAGATGTTGTACTTGGGGTGCAACGTCTTGATCAGGTTGTTTTCCAGCAGCAGGGCCTCGGCCTCGGAGCGCACCACCGTGGTCTGCATGCGTGCAATCTTGCTGACCATGTGCCCAATGCGGGTGCCGCCGTGGTCGCGCTGGAAATAGGTGGTGACGCGCTTCTTGAGGTTTTTGGCCTTGCCCACGTACAGCACGGTGCCGTCGGCATCGAAGTAGCGGTATACGCCGGGCAAGGCAGGCAGCGCGGCGACTTCACTCAGCAACTGGTCGGAATGGACGGGCGCTACGGCTGGCGCATCAGGCGGCACGGCAGGAACCACCAGCGGTTCAACAGGATTAATCTCGGACATAGGCCGTATTGTGGACAATCCCGGGTTGCGCTCCGCCACACTCTGCATGAATCCCCTGAAATACCTGTCCGCCTACCCGGCCCACGTCACCGCCCAGGTGCAGCAACTGCTAGCCGACGACCAACTGGGCGCGCTGCTGCTCAAAAAGTACCCGCGCGCCCACAGTGTGCGCACCGACAAAGCCTTGTTCGAATACGTGATGGACCTCAAAACCCAGCACCTGCGCAATGCCGCGCCCATCAACAAAGTGGGCTTTGATGCCAAGCTGCACGTCTACCACCATGCGCTGGGCACCCACACTACCGTGTCGCGGGTGCAGGGCAACAAGCTCAAGGCCAAGCACGAAATCCGTATCGCCACTCTGTTCAAAGACGTACCCGACGCGTTTTTGAAAATGATCACCGTGCACGAGCTGGCGCACCTCAAGGAGCGCAACCACGACAAGCCCTTCTACCAACTCTGCACCTACATGGAGCCCGACTACCACCAGCTGGAGTTCGATGTGCGCCTGTACCTGACCCACATCGACGCGTCCGGCAAACTGGACTGGCCCACGTGACACCCCAGCGCTGGGACATTTTCTGCGAGGTGATCGACAACTTTGGCGACATCGGCGTGTGCTGGCGGCTCAGTGCCGACCTGGCGGCGCGCGGCGTGCAGGTGCGACTGTGGGTGGACGACCCTTCTGCCCTGGCATGGATGGCCCCGCAGGGCTGCCCGGGCGTGGAGGTGCGGCGCTGGACGCAGCCTTTGGACGTCGAAAACCTGCCGCCCAGCGATGTCTGGGTGGAGGCCTTCGGCTGCACCATTGCTCCTGAATTCGTAGCTGCTTACACAGACATCACCTGCACCGACGGCCTAAAACCCTTATGGATCAACCTGGAATATTTGTCGGCCGAGCCCTATGTGGAACGCTGCCACGCCCTGCCCTCGCTGGTGCGCGAAGGCCCGGCAGCGGGACGGGCGAAATGGTTTTTCTACCCCGGCTTTACCGCCCAGACTGGAGGCCTGCTGCGTGAGGCAGACCTGGCGCAGCGGCAAGCGGAATTTGATGCCGGGGCGTGGCTGCGCGCGCAGGGCATACCGCCGCGCCAGCCGGGCGAGCAATGCATCAGCCTGTTTTGCTACGAGCCGCCAGTTTTGGCCGCGCTGCTAGAAGAGCTAGCCCAGTCGCCTACCCCCACCCGGCTGCTGGTCACCTCAGGCCGGGCCGCACGCGCTGTACAAGCCGCACTTTTAGATAAAAACAGGCTCCAGCGCATATTCCGCTTGCGCGGGCAGCTATCCATTTCATACCTACCCACCCTGGACCAACGCGACTTCGACCACCTGCTGTGGGCCAGCGACTGCAACCTGGTGCGCGGCGAGGACTCGCTGGTGCGGGCCATCTGGGCAGGTAAGCCCTTTGTGTGGCATATCTACCCGCAGGACGACGCAGCCCACCACGCCAAGCTGGAGGCCTTTATGGACATGGCCCAGGCCCCGGCAACTTTGCAGCAGTTCCACCGGGTCTGGAACGGGCTGCAAGCCAGCGCCCTGCCCGCTCTGGCGCTGGACGACTGGGGGCCGTGGGCGCAGGATTTGCGCACCCGGCTGGTGCAGCAGCCCGACCTGGCGACCCAGCTACTCCAATTCAAACCCGAAACGGGTTAAAATCCAGGGCTTTGCCCAAACGGGCTGCTACCGGCAAACGCGAATGTTTTGCCTTACCCGCCGCAGACATCTTCTTTGAGAAGCATTGAGCGGCCCTCACTCCAGAAAATGCTATGAAAATCGCCCAAGATATCCGCGCTGGCAACGTCATCATGCACGGCAAAGACCCGATGGTCGTCCTGAAAACCGAATACAGCCGTGGTGGCCGCAATTCCGCCACCGTGCGCATGAAGCTCAAAAGCCTGATCGCCAACTTCAACACCGAACAAGTGTTCAAGGCCGACGACAAGCTCGACCAAGTCATTCTGGACAAGAAGGATTGCACCTACTCCTACTTTGCCGAACCTATGTACATCTGCATGGACACCGAATACAACCAGTACGAAGTCGAAGCCGAAAACATGGGCGACGCACTGAACTACCTGGAAGACGGCATGGAACTGGAAGTCGTGTTCTACGACGGCAAGGCCATCTCGGTCGAGTTGCCCACCAGCGTGCAGCGCGAGATCACCTGGACCGAGCCCGCCGTCAAGGGCGACACGTCCGGCAAGGTGCTCAAGCCCGCCAAGATCGCCACCGGCTTTGAATTCGGCGTACCGATTTTCGTGGCCCAGGGCGACAAGGTCGAAATCGACACCCGCACCGGCGAATATCGCAAACGGGTCTAAGTGCGTCCAAGCACAGCTACCCAGCAAAAGGCTCCTTCGGGAGCCTTTTTTATTGCGGCAAGAATATCCTCCACCATGACCTCCACCAAAACCGTTGCGCATTTCGTCCCCAAAGTCATCACGCCCACGGCGGAGCAACTGGCGATCCAGATCAGTCCGGCGCGGGTGGCCATCGTGGAAGCCAATGCAGGGGCCGCCAAAACCACAGTGCTGGCCTTGCGGATGGCCGAAGCCTGGACGCGGGGGACGCGGGCCGAGCAGATTTTTGCGCTCACCTACACCGATGCAGCCTGCACCGCCCTGAAAAACGCGCTGAAGAAAATCGGCGTGCCCGCGGCCGTGGCGCAGCAGATGCGCGTCCAGACTTTTGAGGCTTTCAGCACCCAGGTGCTGGCCGATATCGAAGGCAACAAAGTACCGGTTTACACCGAGGCTGAACAGTTCAGCCCGGTGATATGGGAGGCGGTGCAGCAGGTGGCCGACCACCCCGATGCGCGCTGGCGCTCCGAGCTGCTGATGCCCACGCTGGGCGACCACGGTATGACGGACAGCTTCTTGCAGCAGGGCGAAATCCTCAAAGGCACGCTGCGCGACGTGCTGCAGCGCGATGAGCAGGCTGTGTCGCCCGACTATGCCGACAGCATTGGCACCGAATACACCCAGCTCAAGATCCATTTGGCGTTCGAGCGCATCCGCTGCGCCAACCCCGAAAAGCCAGCCTTCCGCGGACTACAGGATGCCACCTACGACCTGGCCTGCCTGCTGCACGGCGGGGAATCGGTGCGGCACACGTCCACCTGGCCGCAGGCCGTCAAGGTGCTGGTGGTCGATGAAATGCACGACATGAACCAGGCCATGTTCACTCTGCTGCAGGCGCTGCTGGCCAGCAACCGCTGCTTCTTTTGCGGCGTGGGCGACATCGACCAGGTGATCCACAAAGCCACTGGGGCCGACGCGCAATTCATGCGCTCCGCTCTGGAAGCGCACAGCAGCCACGCCGTGCAGCGCTACCCGCTGACGCACAGCTTCCGCTTCAGCCCGGCCCTGGCCAAGCTCGCCGGTGCCGTGGCCCGCAACAAACCCTACGCCTCGCTGGCACCCCACGCCACCAGCGTCGCGGTGCACAGCTACACCGACAACGCCGACTGCGCCCGCCAGGTAGTGGAAGCCGCCATGCAGTGGAAGGCCCAGCCCAAGGCCAGAATGGATGCATTCGCCGTGCTGCTGCGGCACCCGCACCAGTCGGTGCAGATCGAAAACGCCTTGATCACCGCGGGCATTCCTTACACCACCCAAGGCTTCAACAGCTATGTGCAGCGCCCCGAGGTGCTGCTGCTGCGCGGCCTGCTGGCGGTGGCCACCGACGATCTGGCCAGCATCAGCGCCGAGCAGACGCGCAAAAACATCCTGCGTGCCCTGGTGTTTTTTGCCGAATCACGCATCCAGGTGGAAGGCCGCGAGCACGAATCCCAGCAGGAGCTATTAGACGATGCAGTGCGCGCCGTGGCCGTAGCTCCGACATTTTTGAAAACGTTTTTTGACAACCAGGTACTGCGCAATGCCCCGGCAAGCACCCGCCAGCGGCTGCAGGCTGCCATAGACACCATCCGCAACCACAAGGGGCCGGGGCTGCTGAATGCAGTGCTGGCGGCCCTGCACGCACCTTCGTTGGTGCGCAACGTGCTGACTTCCACCCGCCGCCGCCTGGAAGCCGAGTCGAATTTGGCCTGGCTGGCCCAGGCAGCTGAGGGCTTTGCCAGCCCGGCCCAGTTCTTCCAGCACCTGAACGCCATCGAGCAAAAGCAGCAGACCAGCCCCAAAGACAAGGCCGCCAGCCTGCTGATCGCCAGCATCACCAGCGTCAAGGGTTTGGAATTTGATGCGGTGCTGCTGCCCTACCTGGCGCAGGGCGAGTTTCCCGATCCGCAGGGCGATGCCGATGAAGAACTGAACACGCTGTACGTGGGCATCACCCGCGCGCGGCGCGCCCTCACCGTGTACACCCAGGCAGAGCGCCCCGGCGGGTTCAGTGGATTTTGCAAGCCCCCGGCGCTGTCGGTGGAATGATGCCCCAGCGGATCACGCCAGTGGCGCTGCTCGTGGCCTCTTGCTGCGACACGGCCCAGGGCAGGTTCCACACGCCGGTATCGGTGGCCCGGGCCATCAGACCGTTCAGGGCCGGGCTGTTGTCGGATGCGCCGGTGGCACCGGTGGTCTGGTTGTCCAGCACCAGCGCGCCGCAATCGCGCACGGCATCGGCATCCACCCACGGCGACTTGAACAGATGGCCGTCGATCAGCACGGCCACGCGCTGCGGGCTGTGGGCCACAATATTGCCGCCCAGCCAGATGTCGGATACCACCAGACGCAGCGGCGCGTCGGTATGGGCCTTCCAGACCTGCATCGCGTCGCGGGCCAACACCGCGCCGGGAAAGTTTGCCCGGGTTTTGCGGTGCAGGTGGTCGGCCAGCACGGTCTTGCTGACGGTCATGCCCACGCTCAGCAGCACATGCGTGGCCACCACAAACACCAGCACCCGGCGCAGCATCTGCGGGGTGTCAACGCGGCGCACCAGCGCCATCACCAGCAGGCCGCTGCACAAGAACGCATTGGTCCCCCAGCGGGACTGCAGCTCGGTGCGGCTGGCGATGCCGTAAATGGTGGTCAACACCAGAGGCGACAGCGCCGCCACCCACAGAAACAAGCGCTCCTGGGCTGGTAGCACAGGCAACAGGCTTGCGCTGGCGCCCGGGTCTGCCGCTTTGCGCAGCCAAAAAACATAGCCCAGGCAGGCCAGCAAGGGTAGCGTACGGTAGACCTGCGTGAGGCCAAAGTCCAGCAAGCTGCGCAGCCCCTCCAGCCAGCCGGACATGGGCTGGGCTACCGAATGGGCGTACTGGAAGGGTAAAAAGTTGGTCTGCTTCAGCCAGATAGCGTGGGGGGTGAGCACCAGCACAAACACCACGGTGGCCACGGCAAGCCCTAGCCAGGTGCGGCGGTGGTGTAGGCGGCGGTCCAGCAGCAAATACAGCACCAAGCCCGCAATCGGCAGCAGTGCCACGTACTTCACCAGCATGCCCAGACCGGCAAACAGCCCGGTCAAGGCCCATAGCTTTAGCTGGCCGCGCCGGGTCGCCCAGTAGAAAAACAGCACGGTGGCCGCCTGGAACGGCAGGACCACCAGGCTGTGGTTGAAGTTGTCACCGCCCAGGTTGTGGTAAGTCACCAGCGAGGTCAGGGCCATGGCGATCAAGGAGCGCTGCGGCGACATGAATTCGCAGCCCAGCCTCCAGGTCAATGCCAGCGCCACCACGATGCACATCTGGGTGGCCACGAAAGGCAGCGCAACCGACGGGCCAAACACCTGCAGCAGCAGGTGCATGATCCACGATGGCATGGGCGGGTGCTTCCAGTAACCGCTCTCCATCGAAAACGACCAGATGAACTGTTCGGCCGAGTCGATCTCGGGGGCGTTGTAGGTCAGCCCGAAGGCAAAGCCCCATAACAGCACCTGGCCCACACACAAGGCCAGCACCCAGTGCCATGCCGGGCGCACCGCCGGTACGGATGCCGCAGAACCCGACAGCGCAGCGGGCATGGTGGTTTTGGACATAGGCGGACAAGCTCTGGTAGAGGCAGCGTTCGGGGCGCACAAAGCACCCCGAACAAACCCCGGCGCATGCCAGGGTGGATGGTGTACAGCGGAATCAGCGCTTGCTCAGCAGCACCTTCAACACGGTTTGCATACGGCGGGCATTGCCTGCGTCGAAGCTGCTGGCCAGTACCTTGGCCGTGTCTTGCGCCCAAGTTTGGGCTGGTGGCGGGTCGTTGCGGCGGGTCAGCAGTTGCAGTTGTAGCATGCGGCGGGCGCTGATGTGCTCGGCGGGGGTCGGCGCTTCGGCCGCCATTTCTAGGCGCAGCAGGGCTTCGGCCGTGGTTTTTTCATCGGCCTTGGGGGCGGCAGTGATGCTGTGCGACCAGGCGGTACGGGTGGCGGCGTTGACGCTGCTGCCCAGGGCCTGCGCTGTGGGCAACTGCTCGACATCGCGCTTTTCCCAGGCGGTCAGCAGGTCGGTGAGGACCTCGCCGTGGGCCTGTGCGGCCAGCTTCTTCAGGGCGTGCTGGGCATTTTCCAGGGCATCGCGCTGGGCGCGGAAGGCGGCATCGCCCAGGCGCGGGCCACGGTCTTCGAACGCAGGGCGGTCACCATAACGTCCCATATCGCGGCCACCGTCACGGGATGGACGGTCACCACGCTCGCTGCGGATGGGTTCGAACTTGTTGTCGCCAGGGCGTGGCGCACCGCGTGGGCCGTCTTTGCGGTCGCCAAACTTGCCACCGCGGCCTGCGGCAGCGGGCTCGGCTTTCTTCATGCCGGGGCGGTCGTCGCCGCGCATGGCCACCACCGGCTTGCGCACGGGCTTGGGCGGCTCGACCGGAGCAGCCTCGGCAACCGGTTCGGCGGCAGGCTCGACATCTGCTACGGTTTCAGTAGCACTCTGCGCAGACACTGCCTGCGCTGGAGCCTGATTTTCTTCAGAAACTTCAGCAGCATCAACGGCGGGCGCAGCGGCTTGGGCTTCGGCTTGCACGGCGGATTCGGCAACGGCTTCGGCCTTGTCGGCTTGCACCGCAGCCTGGGCCAGGGCCTGGCCACGCAGCGCGGCTTCCAGACCGGCCACGGCAGTACGGATCTTTTGGGCATCGCCGGTGGCGTTGGCGGCATCCAGGGCCTTGGCAGCGTCCAGCACCATGCGGTCGCGGTCGCTCAGGGCGCTAGCGGATTTTTCGCGCTCTTCGGTCTTGCGGTTGAAAGCATCGTCCAGCGGCTTGCGGAACGCGTCCCACAGCTTTTGTTCGAACTTGCGGTCCATGGGCACGCCTTGGGCCTCGGCCTGCCAGCGCTGCTGCAGGGCCTTGACGGCATCGATGCGCAGCACCGGGGCCGCACCCAGGACCTTGGCTTCTTCGACCATGGCGTGGCGGCGGTCCACACTGGCTTTTTGCAGATTCTCCAGCGGCGCGGCGGCCAGGCCGATGGCCTCTTTCCACAGCGGCTGCATTTCGGCAAAGGCTTTTTCGCCCAGGTGGCCGGCATCGCGCCAGCGGTCGCCAAACTGGTGCAGGATGCGGGAGAAGCCCTTCCAGTCACCATCTTTGGCCGTCACGTTCTCGGCGGCCCAGGCCTTGACTTCTTCGATCAGGGCGAGGCGCTGGGCTTTGTGGGCCACGGCATCGGTCTTGACCTTGTCCAGCCAGGCTTCCACGACTTTGTAGGCTTCATTGCAGGCTTCGTCGAAGCGCTTCCACAGCGCGTGGTTGGGCACGCCGCCTTGGTCGGTTTGCTTCCACTGCTCGCGCATCTGGCGCAGCGTGTCTTGCATCTTGCGGCCGCCCAGGGCGTGGCCTTCGGGGCGCTTGAGCAAGCCCTCGGCCTTGATCAGCAGTTCTTCGCGCAGTTGGTCGGCGCGCCAGCGCTGCCAGCCCTCCAACTCACCAGCTGCGGCCAAGGCGGCTTGGGCGGCGTTGCCCAGCTTGTCGTCGACCAGGCGGTTGTGTTCTTTAAGGGCATTGCGCAGGGCAGCGGCTGCACCGGCGCTGGCTTTGCCATGGCCTTCGGCCACTTCTTGCTCGACCTTGGTGAGTGCGGCCTGCACTGCCTGGTTGGCGGCATCGCGCAGGGCCGGGTCTACCGGGGCCTTGGGGGCGCGACCTGGGTTGGCGGCCCGGTCTGTTTTAGCGGTTTCCAGCGGCACACCGCGGGCTACGCGCAATTCATCGGCCCACACGTTGACGGGCGGCAAAGGTGCAGCCGCGTCAGCATCGGCCGCCACCGTGATGGCCAATGCGCCCTGGAAAGCCTCCCACACCACCAGCAACTGGCCGCGCGAGGCATCCAGCATGGTGGGGTATTTGCCATCCACACTGCTCCAGTTGGCATCGGCAGCCAGCGCGGTGGCCTGGTCTTGCCAGTGTTGGACATCGGTGCGCAGAACGTCCAGGGCGGTCTGGGCATCACGCCAGGGCTTGGTGGACAGCACTTCGATGCGCTGGGCCAGCAACACGGCGGCTTCGCGCTGGACTTGCACGCGGTGCTGCAAATCTTCAATGCCTTTGACGCGGTCGGCCAGTTGCACGCGCAGGCCGGCCAGTGGCTCTTTGCTCAGCGGGGCACCGGCTTTGGCGGCATCGCGCTGCCAGGCCATGGCATCGGCCATGTTCAGGCGCGGCAATTCGAGCAGCGCGGTGGCCTTGCGGGCCCATTCGGCGGCGATGAGTTCGGCACCCTTGGTGCGCTTGAGTTCGTCGAGCTTTTCGCGCAGCGGTTTGGCGGCCCCGCGGTCGCGCCCGTTCAGCTCCTGGAACACCTCGTGCATCTGCTCATAGCTGGGGTTGGTGAGCAGCCAGTCGCGGATGCGCTGGGCGCGCTCGCCCGCTGTGTGGGCCGAGAAAGCGCCGCCGGTCAGGGCGTCGAGCGGATGCGGTTCGTTGGATTTGGTGGTCACGGCAGGCTTTTCAGACACAGGTGCGGGCGCGGTTTTAGGATTGGAGAAACCAAACATGGATGGACTTATTCTTGGAGGTTGGCCAGCGGGTACCGGCCAGGTTTTCACCATGTGGCTGGTATCCGCAAAGGGTAAATAAACAAGTGGCCCATGGGCCACAAGCGCCCTGCGGCCACTGGGGCCGCATACGGGCAAGACCTCTATTTTCGCCGCTTTTCAGGTGGCGTTGTAAAACCACGGGATTGGTGACAACGAATCCCACGTTTCAGCCAGAACGCACACCCCCAGGGATACCGCAGAACCGGCTTGGCCGGGCTGCTGGTGTCGCCCTCTGCAAAGGGGTTGGCGTAGCACAGCGTAGCCTGGGGATGAGCCCTATTCACGGCATGGCCAGTTGGAGGTCGGCCTGGGGCTTCCAACCGGTCCCGTCATCGACGGTTTTGGACGCGCCTAGAAACAGCCGGTCCAGCGGTAATTTTTTGGCCGCCAGGTAGCCGCGCACCGCCACGCCGCGCTGGATGGCGAGCTGGCGGATGGCGTCTTCGTCGGCGGGCATATTGGCCAGCAGCAGTTGCTCCATCTCCGGCACGGGCAGGTCTTTGGCCAGGCCCAGGGCATTGCGCGGCTTGGGAAAGTTGGCGCGCTTGTAAATGGCTTTGAGCAGGCTTGGGTATTCGGCATCGGACACAGCGATGTCTGCAGGCGCATCCGCGGCGCTGGAGTCGCCCTCTTCCGTCGGCGCTGCCAGAGGCGTGCCCTGCAGCACGGTGTTGCGGCGCTTTTCGGTCTCGACACGGCGGCGCAGTTTTTCACGCTGCAGCGCGTCACGCTCGGCATTCAGACTGGCGCTACCGACCACCGTGAGCCTCAAGGTGGGCCGGTCGGTCAGGGCCTTGGCGACCTTGTCCAGGCCCGCGCGGGCCTCGGAGTCCAGCGCGGCGCTGCCCAGCGGGAAATTAACCGTGCCCAGCGCATCCGCCCCGCCACCAAAGGCGTGGGCCAGCAAACTGAACGGGGCGGTGATGGCCTTGGTGATGAGGTTGCCGAGAATTTTGAAAATCACCGGGCCGATACGAAACTGCGGATCGTTCAGCGAGCCCGACAGCGGCAGATCCAGGTTAATCACACCGTTGCTGTCGGCCAGCAGGGCCACGGCCAGCTTGACGGGCAGGCTGGACGGCATACCCGGCACCTGCTCGCCAAAAGTGAGCTGGTTGAGGGTGATTTTGTTGGTGGCGGTGAGCTGGCCGTTGGGCAGCACCACGTAGTGCACGTCGATGCTGAGCTTGCCGCGCTCGATGCCGTGGCCCACGTAGAAAACGCTGTATGGCGACAAGCTGGGCAGCTCCAGGTCGGAGACCTTGCTTTTGATGTCCAGCGCCAGCGGCTTGGCCAGGGGGTTGAGCTGGCCCAAAATTTCCAGCACGGCAGAGTCGCCCACACTCCCGCGCAGCTCCAGGTCGGCCATCTGCACCGTACCGGCCACGGGCACGGACGCAAACGCGCCCAGTCGCCCGGTCAGGGCGCTGAGGTTGGCGCTGTAGTTGGGCTTGATGAAGTAGTCGGTGAACAGCACCCGTCCGTTCACCAGGCTGATGCCGCCAAAGCGCACCACTGCGCCGCCGGGTTCAGGCTCCTTTTTTATATCTTTTGGGGCGCTAGTGCTGGATAGTGCTGCACTGCTAGCTACTTTTTTAGTAGCAGCAGCGGTATCGGCCGGGCTGGGTTTCACCAGGTCTTGCAGGTTCAGGCGGCCGTTTTCGTTGAGCACCAGACGGGCATAGAAGTCGCTGAGCGCGGTTTCCTTGACATCTACGGTGGTGGGGCTGGCGGGTGACATGGACACGTCCAGCCCGCGCAGGTTCAGCAGCTTCCAGCGCAGCAGGGCCTGCTCGCTGGAGGCATCGGCCACCTTCGCTGCCGCGGCCGCATCCCCCAACGGTGCGGAACTCGGCACTGCAGGCGCAGCAGCCTGGATGGCGACCATGGCGACCCCGTTGTTGGCACGGAAGTCTTCCAGCGTACCGTCGCCCTTGAGCTTGAGCACCGGGCCGGCCGGGCTGGCGGTGTAGGCCACCTGGCCCTTGAAGCTGGTGTCGGCGCGCACGATGTCCACGTTCAGCGATGCGCCGAAATACGGCTCCAGGGCGTGCAGCGGCAGATGCAGCAGGTCCACCTGGCCCACGGCGGCCAGCGGTTGCAGGGCCAGCGTGCCCTGGTAGGCCAGCCGCCCCGGCTCAACGTTGCGGGAATTTTCCGCGCCAATGCGGGCGCTGATGGTCAGGGGCGAGGCTTTGGCGCTGCCCGGCACCAGGTCTTTCATCTGCACACTGAGGGCGCTGATGTCCAGGGCCACCGGCTGGTAGGGGGACTGGTCGAGGAAGGACAGCGCGCCGCCCTCCAGCGCCAGCTCTGCAATGCTGATGGCCCAGGGGGAACTGGCGGACGCGGCAGAAACGGCAGAAGCAGATTTCACCTCGGCGCTGGCCGCCGGGGCTTTCAGCCAGCGTTCAAACATCCAGTGGCCGTCGGTATTGCGCTGCACCTGGGTTCGCGGCTCGGTGAGCAGCAGCTTGCCAATCTGCACGCGCTGCGCTGTGACATCGACCACCGCCTGGCTGAGCTGCAGCTGGCGCAGGCTGAACAGACTGGAGGCAGCCACTTTGCCCTTGGCGGGGATTTCACCCAATGCCAACTGGTCCAGCGTGAGCTGTTTGGCCGTCACCTGCAGCGGGCCCGCGGCCTGCCAGTGCACCTGCAGATCGGCTCCCAGCTGGCCGCTGAGCCGGGGCTCCAGGGTGTTGGCCAGGTAGGGCGCGGCAAGGGCCAGCGGCAGGCCGCCCAGAGTGGCGTTGACCTTGGCCTCCAGGTCGGTGGCGGTGCCGCTGAGCTTCAGTTCGGCAGGCGTTGTACCTTTGTCAGTGCCGCCCTCGACCTGCGCCGAGGCCTTGAATTCCAGCGGCTCGGCGAATGGCCAGGCAATGGCCGAGGCCTGCACCGCCACGCCGTGCAGGGCCATTTCGGCTGTGGGGCGGGTGCTGG
Source organism: Rhodoferax sp. RT5P35 (assembly GCF_056521385.1). Classification (NCBI taxonomy): domain Bacteria; kingdom Pseudomonadati; phylum Pseudomonadota; class Betaproteobacteria; order Burkholderiales; family Comamonadaceae; genus Rhodoferax; species Rhodoferax sp. RT5P35. The sequence continues at coordinate 20,923 of NZ_JBWMAX010000022.1, forward strand.
CATCCGACCAGCGCAGCGTGCCGTCTTGCACGGCCAGCTTGGCGACGCTGACTTTCCAGCCCGCATCGTTTTTTATGTCTTTTGTGCCGCTGGCGCTGGGTGAATCTGCGCTGACAGCTATGGTTTTTGTAGTTTTGGCAGGGGACGTGAATTGCAGATTGCCCGCCGCGTCGCGGCGCAGATCGACCACCGGGGCGCTGAGCGCGACTTCGCTGATCTTCACGCTTTGTTCCAGCGGGCGCAGTTCGTCCAGCGTGACTTTGAGCGTGTCCAGCGCCAGCCATTTTTCGCCCTGGGGATTGGCGATTTTCAGCCGGTCGGCCTGCACCGTGCCGCTGAGCAGCACCGACATTTGGGGGGTTTGCTCAAACGCAAATTGCAGGTCGGCACTGAGCACCGCGCCTTGCAACTGCACCGGCAGGCTGGTGGGCAGGTAGGCCAGGTACGGGGCCAGGTCGAGCCGGTCGAGACGGATGCGCGCGTAGGTCTTGCGGCTGGGGTCAAACGGGATGGACTGGGCGGCGGTATCAAAGTGGCTGCCGTTGAGCTGGAAGGACAGGTGCGGCTCGGTCTGGATGCTGCGCTGCGAATCCAGGTTGCTCAAAAACGGCAGGGTCAGGTGCAGATCCCGCAGGGTGTGGGTGGTTTTGAGGGCCTGGTCGGTCAGGTCCACCGCGCCGCCGGTGATGGCGATGTTGTAGACGGCAAAGTGGGGGGGCGCGCTTGCGGGCTTGTCGGACGGGGTATTGAGCTTGGCCAGCACGTCGTCAAAGTCATAGTGGCCATCGCCCAGGTAGGTGGCCTTGATGGTCGGCTGGTCCACAGAAATCGCATCCACTACCGGGGCCAATCGCCGCAGCGACTGCCACAGTGCGGCATCCAGCAGGATGCGCTGGATGTGGACCTGGGGCTTGTTGCCAGAGGCGCTGGCAACAGACAGATCCTCCAGGGTCAGCACCAGCGTCCAGGGGTGAAAGTCAGCACGCCCCAGAGTGACACTGCGGCCCAAGGTGTCGCTGCCGAATTTCTCCACCCCGTACTTCACCAACGCTGGCACCGCCAGCCAGGTGACTGCGCACAACCCCAGCACCCCCGTTACGGCCCAAGCCGCTCGGCGCAACCACTTGTTTTGAAAAAATGTCATAGCACCCATTTTGCCGCCAGACCGTGGTGGGTCTGCAAGCGGATGTGTACCTAATGGCTTGGCGCAAATTGGCGGGTCAAACTGCACGCGGTGGTTAAAAGCGAGCCATCAACAGGCACCACGCAACGTAATAACACATCTTCCAGAGACACCACGGAACCGGCTTCGCCGGGCCGTAGGTGTCGCCCCCTGCAAGGGGGTTGGGAATCAGCGCTTGCGCTGTAGCCTGGGGGTGTTCCAAAACATAAAAGCCCGGTGCCCGACTCACGTCGGGCACCGGGCTTGACGGCGAACTTGCGGTTCATGCCGTCGAGATTGCAAGGGAGAGATTGATGTCCCCCATTGCGTTGGAGGCAAGAGATTGCTTCCATTAGGGACCGGGGCTGCTGCATCCCACCATCGCAAATTGTCAGGTGGCACTGGCTCCTACCGGTTAACGCCTGTTTGCACAGGCACTGACAATTTAATCCAAGGTGCACGGGAATACAAATGTGTCTTTCAATGCATTTACGGCCCATGATTAAGGCAATGTGCTTGACAACACCCGCCGCAAAGAACAGCCAATTGCAGCCCCTAAGCAGCCTCAACCGTAAAAAAGGCCGCAAAAGCGGCCTTTTTTAGATGCTATTCAGCACCATATCAGTACGTACCCAGGGCCGATGGTGCGCCGGCCTTGAAGGTGTAGATGGTGATCGGAGCGGCTTTCAAATTGCCCTTTTCGTCAAACGCGAACGTGCCCGACATGCCCTTGAACGAGGTCTTGTAGATCTCGGCACCGACCTTTTCCGGATCGACAGAACCGGCTTTTTGCATCGACTGGCCGATGAACATGGTCTGGTCGTAGAACGAAGGCGCGTAAGCATCGGGTTCGATGTTGAAACGCTTCTTGTACTTGGCCTTGAAGGCAGGGCCCTCAGCCGTTTTTTCCAGCACCGCGCCGCCCTGTGCGCAGTACACGGTGTCGGTGGCTGCTTCACCGGCCAGCTTGCCCAGTTCTGCGGTACAGATGGCGTCACCACCCAGCAATTTGGCAGTAATGCCCAGCGACTTCATCTGGCGGGCCATAGGACCAGCCTGGGGTGCGTAACCGCCCAGCAAAATTACGTCGGGATTCTTGGCCTTCAGGCTGGTCAGGATGGCGGAGAAGTCGGTGGCTTTGTCGGTGGTGAACTCATTGCCCACGATGTTCAGACCCAGCTTCTTTGCTTCCTTGCTGAACTCGTCTGCCAAGCCTTGGCCGTAAGCGGTGCGGTCGTCGATGACAGCCACGTTCTTGACCTTCATGATGTTGGCCGCGTAGAAAGCCAGGCGTGCGCCGATTTCGTTGTCGCCCGCCATGATGCGGAACAGGTTTTTGTAGCCACCCATGGTGACCTTGGGGTTGCTGCCCACGGTAGACACTACCACGCCGCCTTGGCTGTACACGCGGGATGCAGGAATGGCCACGCCGGAGCAATAAGGGCCCATCACGTACTTGACGCTGCCGTCCACCAGCTTCTGGGCTACGCTCACACCGGCTTTGGGATCGCACTGGTCGTCTTCCGATTCCAACTCAAATTTCAGGGTCTTGCCGCCGACCACCATTTTCTTGGCGTTCAGGTCTTCCACGGCCAGGCGCACACCGTTTTCATTGTCTTTGCCGATGAAGGCATTGGGACCCGACAGGGGACCGGTGACACCGATTTTGACGGTCTGGTCTTCAGCATAAGCAGTACCGGCCAGCGCCATGGCTGCGGCGCATGCGAGGGTGATTTTGGTGAATGTGGCTTGCATTGACTGTGTCCTAAAGAAGAGGTTGTAAAAACATGGAATCGGTCACGGACGCACTGTAGTGCGGGAACCGCAATCGAGGGGAAAAAGAGTTTCTTTATGTAGCGAATATGAACTACTAGAAGTAAAACTTATATGTTTATTTTCCTTTCTCATATAAAGCAGCAAGCGTGCCAATGCGCGCAGGTGCCAGGGGATTGCGGGGCACGGGCTGTTCCCAACCCAGTAAAAATTGCGTGGCGGCGCCGCAGACGCGGCCCTGGCAGGCACCCATGCCGCAGCGGGTGTGCAGCTTGGCATCCGTCCAGCCCGCGCAGACCTGCAGGGCCGCATAGGGCACGTCTTCACAGCGGCAGACCAGGGTGTCGGCCTGGGGCAATTTTTTCAGTTTCGGTGCCAAAGCAAAGCTGCGCGCCAACTGCCGGGCAAAGGCCTGCCAGCGGCTGCGCTCGGGCCACAGGGCTTGGGCAGCGGCCTGGTTGCCCACGGCGGCCAGGCCTGCGATGCGGCCCTGCACCAAAGCCCGCTCGCTGCCCCCCACGCCGGTGCATTCGCCTGCCGCGTAAATTTGGGGTTGGCTGGTGGCTTGCCAATCGTCTACCGCCAGCCCGGTGGGCGTGAGGTCACAGCCCAGCAGTTGGCCCAACTGGGTGTTGGGCACCAGGCCGAAACCGCAGGCCAGGCGATGGCAGGCGATCTCCACCCTGCGGTCGCCCTGCTGCAATTGCACTGATTCGACACGGCCCTGCCCGCGCACCGCAAGCACATGGCTGGCGGTACGGTACTGCGGATGTACGAGGGTCAGCGCCTGCAGCGCTTTACCCGGCGACCCGGCCAGCCGCGCGGCAAAGCCCAGCACGGCCGCAAAACCCGCCTGCTCTGCAATGCGCACCACGCTGGCACCGGCTTTGTGCGCCGAGGCTGCAGCGGCCAGCAGCAAGGGGCCACTGCCCGCGACCACGATGCGTTCACCGGCGACAGGCAAACCAGACTTGATGAGCGCCTGCAAGCCCCCCGCGCCGGTCACACCCGGCAGCGTCCAGCCGGGGAACGGCAGCATCAGCTCGCGTGCGCCGGTACACAAAATGAGGGTTTTCCATTGCTGGGTCCAGCCGCGTTCAGCATCTTCCAGCAGCAAAGTATGGGCGGCTAGGGCGGAGATGACGCGCGCACCGCTGTAAATGCGTACGTTGGCACAGGCCGCCAATTGGGAGCGCATGCGCTGCGCGGCCACCGGCACATTCGCGTGAGGGCCGTCGCGCCAGATCTGGCCGCCGGGTGCGGGGTTGTCGTCGATGATGGCGATCGACGCGCCGCTGGGCGCCGCCGCCAGCGCCGCCGCCATGCCTGCGGGGCCCGCGCCAATGATGAGGATGTCGCACTGGGTCATCAAGTGATCTCTACCCGCATGTCCGTGCTGCAGGTCGTCTGGCAGGCCAAGCGGCGCACGCCGTTGATGGACACCCGGCATTCCTGGCAGATGCCCATGCCACACAGCGGGGCACGGGCTTCGCCGCCCACAGAAATTCGGGCAACCCCATTGCCTGCGATGGCCAGCGCCGCGGCAACCGAGCAGCCTGCAGGCACGGCGACAGGCTGGCCGTTGATGTGCAAACTCACGTGCATGCCACCTCCGCAAAGCGTTGCAGGCTGTAGGGCGCGACATCCAGGGGTGGCGTGCCGCCGGTCATCAAGGCGGCCAACATGTGGGCCGTACCCAAAGCTGTCGTCACGCCCAGGCCTTCGTGCCCCACGGCCAGCCACAGCCCATCGCGGTCCGGGTGCGCGCCCAGGATGGGCAGGCTGTCGGGCGTGGCGGCGCGCAGACCGCACCAGCTGCGGATAGCGTTAAGGTCGGCCAGACCAGGCATGTAGGCCAGCGCGCGCTGCAGCATGGCTTGCAGCATCTCCGCCTCTACGGTCGTATCGAGGGTGTCGAACTGGCGGCTCGACCCCAGCAGTAACTGCCCAGTAGGACGCGGCTGCAGATTGAAAGCCACCGATGGCCCCACGCTGTGGTGGGCGCTGGTTACATAGCCCAGCTCCACCAGTTGGTGGTGCACGGTGCCGGGGTAGCGGTCGGTGATGAGGAGGTGGCCTTTTTTGGGGCGGATGGGCAGGCCGGGGCACAGCGTGGTGGCGTGGATGCCGTTGGCCAGCAGAATCTGGGGGGCCTGGCGGTACGTGCCGTCGGCCATGTGCACGGTTTTTCCATCAATTTCGGTTACTAGCGCATATTCCACCTGCACTAAATGCTCATATTTTAATAGCAACCAGCGGGCGGCATTGGGGGCGTAAACGATGCCGTCGCCGGGCACCTTGAGCGCGCCCGCCAGGCCGGGGCGCAAGGCGGGTTCGGCCTGGGCCAGTGCTTGGGCATCCAGCAAATGGCAGGCGATGCCGTGGTCTTGCAGGCGCTGGCGCTTGTCCTCGGCCGCCGCCATTTCCTCGGCATCGGCCGCCACCCACAGCGTGCCGCACCCGCTGAAGGCGCAGTCTGCGGGCATCTGCGAAGCCAGGGCGCGCCACTGGGCGACGGAGTACTGGCTCAATGCCAGCTCGGCCGGATTGTCGTCCATCACCACCAGGTGGCCCATGCCCGCGCCGGTGGCGCCGCCCAGGCGCGCGTCGAGCACCAGCACGCGCTGGCCCGCCTGCGCCAGGGCCTGGGCACAGGCTGCGCCGACGATGCCTGCGCCGATGACGATGACATCCGGGTTCATCCTAGGGCGATGCCCCAGGCGAAGGGGTCGTCTTCGGCAATCAGTAAAGTGGATTCCGCGCACACATGGGCGCGGCCCCGGATGGTGGGGATAACCTGGCCGTCCTGCACGGTGTACGAAGCCTCGAAGCGGCTGCCGATCACGCTGGCTTGCTGCCAGATAGCACCCGGGGCCAGCTTGCCGTCTGCGGCCAAACAGGCGATCTTGGCGCTGGTGCCGGTGCCGCAGGGAGAGCGGTCGTAGGCCATGCCGGGGCACAGCACGTAGTTGCGGCTGTCGGCACCCTGGTCGTCCGGGCCGAACAGTTCGATGTGGTCAATCTCGGCACCATCGGCCCCGGTGATGCCCTGCGCGCCCAAGGCCGCACTCAGCGCACAGGCGTAGCTGGTGAGCGCCGCCAACTGGTCGCTGGCCACGCGCAGGCCGTGGTCGTTGACCAGAAAGAACCAGTTGCCGCCCCAGGCAATGTCGCCATGCGCCACACCATAGCCTGGCACGTCCACAGCCACCTGCGTGGCAAAGCGGTAGGCGGGCACGTTGCGCACGCTCACACCACCGTCGGTGTGCAGCGTGGCCTCCACCGTGCCCACCGGGGTTTCGATTTTGTGTACGCCCGGCCCAATGCGGCCCATGTGCGCCAGGCTGACCACCAGGCCGATGGTGCCGTGGCCGCACATGCCGAGGTAACCGGTGTTGTTGAAGAAGATGACCCCGGCCACCGCGTCCGCCGCTACCGGCTCGCAGAGCAGCGCGCCCACGATCACGTCGTTGCCACGCGGCTCCAGCACCGTGGCGGCCCGCCATTTGTCGTGCTGCGCGGCCAGCACTGCGCGGCGCTCGGCCATGCTGCCCGTGCCCAGGTTGGGGAAGCCGCCCACCACCAGCCGCGTGGGTTCGCCGCCGGTGTGGGAATCGATGATCTGGATGCGTTGCATGTTTAGACGATAGATTGGTACTTTGCAGGACGGGTCGCCAAGGCCTTGGCCACCACGCCTTCAATATAAGCGCGCTCTTCGCCGATCAGCGGCAGGCGCGGGCGGCGCATGTGCTCGCTGCCCACACCGACCAGCAGGTCGATCAGCTTCAGGTTTTGCACCAGCTTGGTGGACACGTCCAGGTGCAGCATGGGGGTCATCCACTGGTAGAGCTTGAGCGCTTCGGCCCACTCGCCTGCCTGCATCAGGTCGTACAGGGCCACGGTTTCGCGCGGGAAGGCGCAGCCCACACCGGCCAGCAGGCCGTCGCAGCCCAGCGCCAGGCCTTCATAGGCCAGGTCGTCCACGCCCAGGAACAGCTGGTAGCGCGTGCCCAGCAGGTTGCGCAGGTCGGTGATGCGGCGGATGTTGTCGGTGCTTTCCTTGATGGCCACGATCCATTCGCAGTCGGCCAGCTCTTGCATGTGCTCAGGCTTCAAATCTACGCGGTAAGCCACCGGGTTGTTGTAGACCATGATGGGTTTTTGCGCGGCGTTGGCCATGGTGCGCACATTCAGCATGGCCTCACGCGCGTCGGCCACGTAGATGACGGACGGCATGACCATGTAGCCGTCTACGCCCAGCTTGTTGGCACCGTCGATGTAGCGCAGGGCCTCGCGGGTGCTGGTTTCGGACACATTGGCCAGCACGGGAATACGGCCTTTGGCGGCCTTCAGGGCGATGTCGGCAACCTGCAGCTTTTCTTCCAGCGTCAAGGTGCTGGCTTCGCCCAGCGAGCCGCAGGTGACCAGGCCGTGGATGCCGTTGGCTATCTGGAACTCGATGTGCTTGGCCGTGCCTTCTGCGTCGATGGCCTCGTTGGGGTGGAACTTGGTAGTGATGGCGGGGAAGATGCCTTTCCAGCGGGGCAATGTCATGGTGTAAATCCTGTTGAATGGGTTGGTTGCGGCTTGTCGGGTGCCATCTTAATATATTAGCAACATATTTAAAATATCTTTTTGCATCGATGCAGCTTGTGTGCCAGCTTTTTTTGGTCCAATGCACCATTGCAATGCACCACCGCGCCCAACGACGGCCCACACCATGCCCAAAGCCCCTGCCCCGCCATTGCCCAAACGCCGCGCCGCCGACCTGGCCTACGACGCAATCGAGACGCTGATCTCCACCCTGAAGCTGGCTCCGGGCAGCCCGGTGGTCGAGGGCGATCTGGTCGAGCTGACGCAGCTGGGCCGCACCCCCGTGCGCGAGGCGTTGCTGCGCATGGTGTCGATCGGGCTGATCGTGCAGCAACCCAGGCGCGGCCTGCTGGTGTCCAACATTGACCTGGCCGACCACCTGGATGTCGTGCACACCCGCCGCGTGCTCGAATGCCTGGTAGCCGCCTGCTCGGCCCGCCGGGCCACGGCCTTGCAGCGCAAAGATATCCTGCGCTGTGCGGAAAAGATGGTGCAGGCGGCCGCGCGCGGGAATCTGGCCGACTACATGGCCGCTGACTTGGCGCTGGACCAGGTGAACCACCAGGCCTGCCACAACCATTCCGCCGTCAAAGCCGTGGTGCCGCTGATCGTGCAGTGCCGCCGCTTTTGGGTGGCCTACCAGCATGCAGGCGACATCATGGAAGCCGCAAACGCCCATATGGAGCTGGCCCACGGCATCGCCACCGGCGACGAGGCCGCAGCAGTGGGCGGCGCCACGCGGCTGATGGACTACCTGCAAGGATTTGCGCGGCGGGTGATTGACAACTGAATCCCATAAATAAAAAACATTGCTCCTATTTTTGATATCAAAAATAGGAGCAACTAGCGTATATTAAATTTGCGCTAGAGGGTGATTTGACACCCAAAAAATGCCCTATTTCTCCAAATCTTCCCCCGCCCCAAATCCCCCCGCCAGCGCCCGCCGCAGGTAGTTAACAAACGCCGTCACCGCGCGCGGCACATGGGCCGTGTAGGGGCGGATGGCGTAGAGCTGGTCGGCATAGCCGCCCACCAGTTGCCAGTCGGGCAGCACGGAAACCAGCTTGCTGGCGCGCAGGCTGCTGGGCAGGCTGAAATCGGGCAGCAGTGCAATCCCCAGCCCGGCCACGGCGGCATCGCGCAGGGCTTCGCTGTTGTTGGCCGACAAAACACCCGAGACCGGCACCGTCACCCGCTCGCCCGCATGCTCGAAGGTCCAGGCGGGCGTGTCCTGGGCGCGCGGGTAGTGCAGGCAGCTGTGGGTGCGCAAGTCCTCGGGGCGCAGCGGCGTGCCGCGTTTGCGCAGGTAGGCCCGGCTGGCCATCAGCAGCGAGCGGGTGGCGCACAGCGTCCAGGCCACATGGGTGTCGGGCGGCGCGGCGGTGTGGCGGATGGCCAGGTCGAACCCCTCGGTAGCCAGGCTGGACAGGCGGTCGGACAGCTCCAGCTCCAGCCGCACATCCGGGTACTCGCGCAAAAAATCGGCCAGCCGGGGCACCAGCTGCTGGCGTGCAAACGCCACAGGAGCGGTCACCCGCAGCAGGCCGTGGGGCGCGTCGGCCAGGTCGCGGACCTGGGCGAAGCTTTGGGCGATCTGCTCGAACGGCGCGCGGGTGTCGTCCACCAGGCGCTGGCCCGCCTCGGTGAGGCGCACGCTGCGGGTAGTGCGGCGCACCAGCGGCACGCCCGCCGTGCGCTCCAGATCGGCCATGCGCTGGCTCATCGCCGCCTTGCTCACGCCCAGCCGGGCGGCCGCCGCGGTGTAACTGCCCTGCTGGGCCAGCACGGTGAGCCAGTGCAAATGGCTCCACAGCTCGTTGATTTTCTGTTCGTGCATTTCACTCACCCCCAGGCTTCGCTGCGCTGCGCCAACCCCCTTGTAGGGGGCGATACCAGTGGCCTGGCAAAGCCAGTTCCACGGTATCCCTGGAAGGGTGCGTTCTGGCCCAAGCAGTGTTGGTAGAAATTTTCATGGGTACATTGTTCACCATTCTGAACAATCAATTCAAAGTTTCGGCCTTGTGACGCGGGGGTGGCGTGCCTACACTGCAGCCTCACTCCACCACTACGAGACACTCCATGACCGCTGCTTCCGACTCCACCGAAATCGCCCAGTACCTGCACGGCGAGCGCACCACCGGCCACGGCACCCGCACACAGCCGGTGTACAACCCGGCCACCGGCAAGGTCAGCCGCAATGTGCGCTTGGGCAACCAGCAGGACGTGGATGCCGCCGTGGCATCGGCCCTGGCCGCCTTCCCCAAGTGGGCCGACACCCCGCCCATCCGCCGTGCCCGCGTGCTGTTCAAGTTTCTGGAGCTGCTGAACCTGCACAAGGACGAGTTGGCCCACCTCATCACCGCCGAGCACGGCAAGGTGTTTACCGATGCCCAGGGCGAAGTAGCCCGCGGCATCGACATCGTGGAATTCTCCTGCGGCATTCCGCAGTTGCTCAAGGGCGACTTCACCGACCAAGTCTCCACCGGCATCGATAACTGGACGCTGCGCCAGCCCCTGGGCGTGGTGGCCGGTATCACGCCGTTCAACTTCCCAGTGATGGTGCCGATGTGGATGTTCCCGGTAGCGATTGCCGCAGGCAACACCTTCGTGCTCAAGCCCAGCCCCATCGACCCCAGCGCCAGCCTGTTCATGGCCGATTTGCTCAAGCAGGCCGGTCTGCCCGATGGCGTGTTCAACGTGGTCCAGGGCGATAAGGAAGCCGTAGACGCGCTGCTGGTGCACCCCGACGTGAAGGCCGTGAGCTTCGTCGGCTCCACACCCATCGCCAACTACATCTATGAAACCGGTGCCCACCACGGCAAGCGCGTGCAGGCCCTGGGCGGCGCGAAGAACCACATGGTGGTGATGCCCGATGCCGACATCGACCAGGTGGTGGATGCGCTGATCGGCGCAGGTTACGGCTCCGCTGGCGAACGCTGCATGGCGATCTCCGTCGCAGTGCTGGTCGGCGACGTGGCCGACAAGGTGATCCCCAAGCTGCTGGCCCGCACCAAGACCCTGAAGGTGTTGAACGGCACCAATCTGGCCGCCGAAATGGGCCCCATCGTCACCCCCGCCGCCCATGCCCGTATCACCGGCTACATCGAGCAAGGCGTGAAAGAAGGCGCACAGTTGCTGAACGATGGCCGCAACTTCAACGGCGCTGCCGCTGGCGAAGGATGCGAGGCCGGTTTCTGGATGGGCGGCACGCTGTTCGACCACGTCACGCCCGACATGCGCATCTACAAGGAAGAAATCTTCGGCCCGGTGCTGGCCTGCGTGCGCGTGCCGGATCTGGCCACCTCGATCCAGCTCATCAACGACCACGAATTCGGCAACGGTGTGGCCTGCTTCACCCGCGACGGCAACGTGGCCCGCGAGTTCAGCCGCCGCATCCAGGTCGGCATGGTCGGCATCAACGTGCCGATCCCTGTGCCGATGGCCTGGCACGGCTTCGGCGGCTGGAAGAAGAGCCTGTTCGGCGACATGCACGCCTACGGCGAAGAAGGCGTGCGCTTCTACACCAAGCAAAAGTCCATCATGCAGCGCTGGCCCGAAAGCATTGCCAAGGGGGCTGAGTTTGTGATGCCTACGGCGAAGTAAGTACACCCCCAGGCTGCAGCGCTTCGCCTGGAATCAGCCCAAAGGGCTGAGAACACAACTTTCGCCACCCCCTTGCAGGGGGCAACAGCAGCAGCCTGGCAAAGCCAGTTCTGCGCTGTTTCTGGAAGATTCGGCTCGCCTGCGGCTTTGCCTGGGCCTGTTACATCCCTAAGGACTTGAGGAAATCGTCGGTTTCGCTGCTGCTGGCGGGGGCCGGGCTGGGGGCGTTGTGGGTGTTGTTGTGCACCTGGTCCATCAAGGCGCTGGGGTCGGGGGCGGCTTGCACCTCGAAATCCACCATCTTGATGAACTGGATGTTGTCCACCGCCAACTCCAGGTAAAAGATATTATTTTTGCCGGTGTAGAAAGTCACGCGGCGGGCCTCGGGCTTGTCGAGGTTGGCGTCTACGCTCATGATCACCTGCTTGTTCAGCGCCAGCATTTTGGGCTGGTTCTGGGTGATCTGGGTTTGCAGTTCGCGCTGCACCTTGCCGGTGAAATCGCCCACCACCTGGTTCATCAACTCACCCATCACATTGCTCACTTCGTCGGAGGTGTAGGAGGTCACCAGCTCCTCTTTGGGCATCCCCATGTTCAGCAGGTAGGTTTCGTACAGCTCCATGGCTGCCTGGGCCGTGAAATTGATGATCACCAAGCCAGAAAAGCCGCCGTCAAACAGCACAAAACAGCCAATGTCGGGCTTGAGGCAGGTTTTGCTGATGCGCTGCACCATGCCGGAGTAGTGGATAGGGCTGTTGGTTGCCACATGCAGCACCCGGGTGACCGAGTTACACAGGCTTAACAGTAAATCTTCGGTACCAAAGATGACGGAGGGCTCTTGGTTGCGCATGGTTTTTTAGGGGGTCTGGGTTGACAAGGCGAATAGATGCCAGAGCATAGGCTATGTAAGGACTTGCAACCAAGAATTTGCGGGAGGCCCAGAGCCGCTAGGCCACCCCACACCCGCCTTGAAAAAAACGTGGCCCAGCCGCGTCAGCACATGTGGCGTAGCCATGAAGCGCAACCCAAGGTCTGCCTGGCTCATGTCGAAAATATTTACACATCTCAAATAGTAACTTAACGATACATACAAACATAAAATAGAAACAATCGTAACTCTATGTTTCTAAACAAATTTTCAAGATAAAACTATGTTGTGTGTTTCTGGGCATGCAAGTTGCTGAAACAAATTGTTAGGGTCATACACGAAAGACAAATACGTAAAGCCACAAGGTGATGCGTGGATGTTTGGGTACCAGCCCTTCAACTTTAAAACACACAACTTCATGAAATTCAAACTCATTTCCATACTGGCAGGCACCGTGTTTAGCTGCTTCGCCGCAAATGCCACTGTCATCACCTTTGATGATCTGGTCCAACCGGGCACATACGGACCAAACACTCAGGCTGGCTTTGTTGACTTTGGCTTTGTCTTCAGTTCCAACATGGATGCTCTGGATGTCAGCCCATCGGGTGGATGGTGGAGCAATGGTGTCGGCACTGGGCACAGTGGCAAATTCGCGGCATTGAACAACTACAGGGGCAGCATGAGCATGACCCAGCAGGGCGGCGGCACATTTTCTGTGCAAGACCTCTGGCTCAACGGCTGGCAAGGTTCCTCGCAAACCGACACCATCGTCGGCTTGCTGGATGGCACCGTAGTCGGTAGCGTGACAGCCGAGTTCAGCCAGCCTTGGACCAACTTTGTACTGAACTTCAGCAACATCGACACGCTGCAAATCTTCAGTAACGACTTTTTCTTAGTGGACGACATCCAGGTCAATGGAACCTCCAATAATGTTCCGGAGCCCGACAGCCTGGCCTTGGTCGGCATCGCCCTGGCGGGTTTACTCGCCATGCGCAAACGCAAGGCAGCGTAACGGCTAAACCCGCTGAGGCTGTTGCACTGCCGTACAGCTGTGCAACAGGCTTGGAAGATTAAACGCCGAGCGGATTCACCCCGGAACAACCGGCATTGGTGGTGCTGACTAAACCGCCCTACACCACCCCAGCCGCCCGCAAGCCCGCAATTGCGGCTGCATCCAGGCCCAAGCCTGCCAGCACCTCGTCGGTGTGCTCCCCCAAACCCGGCGGAGCCCGGTGCAGCACGGGTGGCGTGGCGGTTAGCCTTAGCGGGCTGGCGACACTTGCTATTGATGTAATAGCATCTTGGGCAGACTGCGCCTGCGCTACAGGCTGATTTACCTTTAAACCACGGGCCTGCACCTGGGTATCGGCAAAGGCCTGGTCCATATCGTTGATGGGGCCGCAGGGCACGGCTTTGTCTTCCAGCAAAGTAATCCACTGCGCGGTGCTGCGCGTGCGGGTGACAGACTCCAGCGCAGGTGTCAGCTCGGCACGGTGCCGCACCCGCAAGGTGTTGGTGCTGAAACGCGGGTCGGTGGCCCATTCGGGGTGCTCGGCAGCGGTACAGAAACGGGCGAACTGGCCGTCGTTGCCGATGGCCAGCAGCATCGCGCCGTCTGCCGTGGGGAAGTCCTGGTAGGGGGCCAGGCTGGGATGGGTGTTGCCCTGGCGCTGGGGCACTTTGCCGGTGTTCAGGAATCCGGCGGCCTGGTTGGCCAGCATGGCCATGCCCACGTCGAGCAAGGCCATGTCGATGTGCTGGCCCAAGCCGGTGCGGTGGCGCGACTCGATGGCGGCCAGGATGGCGCTGCAGGCGTAGACCCCGGTGAACAGGTCGATCACTGCCACACCGACTTTTTGCGGAGCGCCGCCCGCCGGGCCGGTGATAGACATCATGCCGCCCATGGCCTGCACCATCAGGTCGTAGCCCGCGCGCTCGGCGTACGGCCCGGTCTGGCCGAAGCCGGTGACCGAGCAGTAAATCAAGCGCGGGTTGATGGCCTGCAGACTGGCGTAGTCCAGCCCGTAAGCGCTGAGGCCGCCGACCTTGAAGTTCTCTACCAGCACGTCGCTGGTCGCGGCCATCTGGCGGATCAACGCCTGGCCCTCGGCCTGCGCCATGTCGATGGTGATGGAGCGCTTGTTGCGGTTGCAGGCGGTGAAATAGGTGGCCTGGTCGGTGTCATTCCCGTCTGCGTCTTGCAGGAAAGGCGGACCCCAGTGGCGGGTGTCGTCGCCCACCACCGGGCGCTCGACCTTGACCACATCGGCCCCCAGGTCGCCCAGCATCTGGGTGCACCACGGCCCGGCCAACACGCGGGACAAGTCCAGCACCTTGAGGTGGCTCAGTGCAGCGCTCACCTCAGTTTCCAAACGCGGCGATGCCGGTCTGGGCGCGGCCCAATATCAGGGCGTGGATGTCGTGCGTGCCCTCGTAGGTGTTGACCACCTCCAGGTTCACCAGGTGCCGCGCCACGCCGAACTCGTCCGAGATGCCGTTGCCGCCCATCATGTCGCGCGCCAGCCGAGCGATGTCCAGCGACTTGCCGCAGGAGTTGCGCTTCAGCAGTGAGGTGAGCTCTACCGAAGCCGTGCCCTCGTCCTTCATGCGGCCCAGGCGCAGGCAGCCTTGCAGGCCCAGGGCGATCTCGGTCTGCATGTCGGCCAGCTTTTTCTGGATCAGCTGGTTGGCGGCCAGCGGGCGGCCAAACTGTTTGCGGTCCAGCGTGTACTGGCGGGCACGGAACCAGCAGTCCTCGGCCGCCCCCAGCGCACCCCAGGCGATGCCATAGCGGGCGCTGTTGAGGCAGGTGAACGGGCCTTTCAAACCACGTACTTCGGGGAAGGCGTTTTCTTCGGGGCAGAACACGCCGTCCATCACGATCTCGCCGGTGATGCTGGCGCGCAGCCCCACCTTGCCGTGAATGGCCGGGGCGCTCAGGCCGGCCATGCCTTTGTCCAGAATAAAGCCGCGGATGGGACCCACGTTGCCCGCCGCGTCCACCTCTTTGGCCCAGACCACGAACACGTCCGCGATCGGGCTGTTGGATATCCACATCTTGGAGCCACTGAGTTGGTAGCCGCCCGCCACCTTGTGTGCGCGGGTGGCCATGGAGCCTGGGTCGGAGCCGTGGTCGGGCTCGGTCAGGCCGAAGCAGCCAATCCACGCGCCGGTGGCCAGTTTGGGCAGGTATTTTTGCCGCTGCGCCTCGGTACCGAATTCAAAAATCGGCACCATCACCAGCGAGCTTTGCACGCTCATCATCGAGCGGTAGCCCGAGTCCACACGCTCCACTTCGCGGGCGATCAGGCCGTAGGCCACGTAGTTCAGGCCGGGGCCGCCGTACTGCTCGGGAATGGTGGGGCCGAGCAGGCCGAGTTCGCCCATCTCGCGAAAGATGGCCGGGTCGGTGCTCTCGGTGCGGAAGGCCTGCAGCACGCGCGGCAGCAGTTTGTCCTGGCAATAGGCCGCCGACGCATCGCGCACCATGCGTTCGTCATCGCTGAGTTGCTGGTCGAGCAAGAACGGGTCTTGCCATTGGAATGCGGCGTGGGCCATGGGGTGTCTCCAAAAGAATAACCGCCATGGTAGTGCCCGCCGGGACACCGAGGCAAACGATTTGTTCGCACCCAGTTATGCATTTTTCGTATGTATGAATACAGCCATTTATATAGGATGTTGGCATCTAGCGTAGATATTTCTTACACTAATAGCTACATATATTGCAGTACCCCACCCAAGCCATTGTGAATATTAAACACAGCTGGGTGCGATTCAAATTGTCTTCTTTTTGAAGCCCAGCCGCAGCCAGCCCTCGCTGCTGACCAGCACCACGCCCGCCAACACACACACGGCACCCGCCACAAAACCCGGCTCCAACGGCTCGTGCAGCAGCCACACACCAAAGCCCATGCCAAACAGCGGGGTCAGAAAAGAGAACACGCTCAGGCGCGATGCCAGGTAAGTGCGCAGCAGCCAGAACCACACCAAAAAGCTGGCAAACGACACCACCAACGACTGGAATCCCATCACCGCCCAAACCAGCGGCGTGGCGTGGATAGCGGTCTGGCCCAGCGCCCAGGCCGCACCCAGCAGCAGCACGCAGGCGGCCACCAACTGGTAGAGCAGGGTCTGCGCGGCCGACACCCGGGCCAGGCTGGAGGTACGCACCACTACTGTGGTGGCACCCCAGGCCACGCCCGCCAGCAGCCCCAGCAGGTCGCCCAGCAACATCTGGCCGGACGCGCCCGCCGTAGACGGTGCCGCACGCCCAAAGAAGGTGAACACAATGCCCGCAAACGCCAGGCCGATGCCCAGCCACTTCACCGGGCTCAGCCGTTCGGCGGGCAGCTTCCAGTGCAGGCCCAGGGCCACAAAAATCGGGGCGGTGTACAAGAACACCACCATGTGCGAGGCCGAGGTGAAGCGCAGGCCCTCGCCCACCAGCAGGTATTCCAGCCCAAACAAGGCCCCCACCGCCAGGCCGGGCCGCCAGTGGGTCAACGCCATGTCTTCCTTACGCCAGCGCATCAGCAGCCAGACCAATAGCGCCGCCACGCCCGAGCGCAGCCCGATCTGCAAAATGGGCGCGATGTCTTGCGCCACGGCCTTGATCGCCACCTGCTGCAAGCCCCAGAGAGTGCAGAGCACTAGCATGGTGGCGCTGGCTTGGCCGTCGAGGGGTTTGCGGATGTCCATGGAAGTCCTTTGTGTGAGTCTGGATTGTCCGTTCGACGGATTTGCTGGATATAGTGCATTCCAGACAAGTCATAGCCGGAAGCCGACAACATGCAAGCTGCTAAGTACCTGCAAAAAAATCTGGAAACCGCCCCGTTCACCAGCGCCCTGCCCGCGTCCATGTTCTTCCGCACCGCCAGCGTGCAGGCCGACTCGCGATACCCACAGCACCGCCACGCCTGGGGCGAATTTGTCTATGCCTTCAGCGGTGTGATCGAGGTCAAGGTGGCCAACCACCACTACCTGGCCCCGCCGCAGTACGGCATCTGGCTGCCGCCCGACGTGGAGCACATGGGCCTGAACCGCTACGAGGTGGTGCACTGCTCGCTCTACATGGCCGCCGAGCATTGCGGCGCGCTGCCAAAGAACCCTTGCGCCCTCACCGTCAGCCCGCTGGTGCGTGCCGTGCTGGACCACCTACGCCAGCAGCCCGGCACCCTGCCCCGCAGCGACGCACAAGAGCGCCTGCTGCAGGTGCTGGCCGACCAGCTCGCCCTGGCCCCCTGCGCCGGCAGCTACCTGCCCAGCTCGGCCGATCCCTTGCTGGGCGCGGTACTGCGCGCCTTGGAAGCCCAGCCCGGCGACAACCGCACCCTGCCCGAAATCGCCCACGCCGCCCACACCACCGAGCGCACCCTGCTGCGCCGCTTCCAGCGCGAGCTGGGCATGTCGTTTGTGGAATGGCGCCAACGCCTGCGGGTGGTCAAGGCCATGCCGCTGCTGGATGCCGGGCAAACCGTGGAAACGGTGGCGCTGGACCTGGGCTACGCCAGCGCCTCGGCGTTCATCAGCATGTTCCGCCGTCTGATGGGGGTGACACCGGACGAATTCCGCAAAGGTGCGGTAGCCTGATTGTGCAATTCAAGCATATTTGAATTTTGGAGGGATAGCGGCATTTCGGCGCCCTGCGCTTATCCATTGAGCGCAAGAAGCTATCAAAACTGCTAGGCAGCTATCAGGCTGGTGTGTATATTTCTCACACTATGCGCCGCAAAATCCCCTCCCTCCAAGCCCTGGCCTGCCTCGATGCCGCCGCCCGCCACGAAAGCTACACCCGCGCCGCCCAAGAGCTGGCCCTGAGCCAGGGCGCGGTGTCGCGCCAGATCACCGCGCTGGAGGCCTTTGTGGGTGTGCCGTTGTTTCGCCGCACCCGCCACGGCGTGGCGCTCACCCCCCAGGGGGCCGAGTACGCGCAGCAGGTGGCGTTGCGTCTGCGCGGGCTGGAGCAGGACACGCTGGATGCCATGTCCCACCAGGGCAGCGGCGGCACGCTGCATCTGGCCTCGGTGCCCACCTTCGCCACCCGCTGGCTGATCCCGCGCCTGCCCGCCTGGACGGCCCTGCACCCCGACACCACGGTCCACATCGAAACCCGCACCCGCCCCTTTATGTTTGCCGATACGCCCTTCGATGCCGCCCTGTACAGCGGCAGCGCCGACCAGGTAGTCCAGTGGGCAGGCACTCGTGCCGTGCGCTTGTTGGCAGAGGACATGGTGCCAGTGTGCAGCCCGGCGCTATTAAACGGCGCAACCGCGTTGACCGCCGAGGCCATCGCCGACCTCCCCCTGCTGCAGCAAAGCACCCGCCCCGACGGCTGGCGGCAGTGGTTCGATGCCGTGGGCGTGCCCGCCCCCCTGGCCCGGCGCGGCCCGCGCTACGAGCTGTTTTCCATGACCGCCGCAGCGGCCACCTGCGGCCTAGGCCTGGCCCTGGTGCCCCGCTTGCTGGTCGAGGCCGAGCTAGCACGGGGTGAATTGGTGCTGGCCTGCGCACCCCCGCTGCCGACTGGCGGGGCGAATGCACGCGCCTATTACTGCGTGCTACCAGAACGCACCGAGAACCAGGCCTTGGTGGAAGCGTTTGTGGCGTGGATGCAGCAGGCGGTTTAGAACAGCCGCGGGTCAAACACAAACGGGTTCTTCTCCAACACCAACCCAACCCGGACGTAGTCCGGGTGCGCGGGGTTCAGCAGCAGGTTGCGCTCAGCAGACTCCACAAAGGATGGCACCCATAGCCCCAGGCTTGTCCCGCCTATCAGCCAACGCATGCCGATGGCCTGGGTAGCGGCCTGGTCTTCTCGCCAGTCGACAGGTACATCGGCATCCGGCAGTGTGGCCGTATCGGGAATCTCCAGCCGCAACAGCACCATGTTCTTCGGCATTCCGCCATTGCAATGCACCCGCCGTTCCAGCTGGCACAGCGCCCGGCTGGCACCGCAATACACCAGTTGCAGCGGCCCGGCGCAGCCAATGTGCCAGCGGCCATCGCCCAGCGTGGAACCATAGCCCAGCGCGGGCAAGGTCAACGCACCCGAAAAACCGATGCGCCAGACGCTCAGGGGCATGGCTGGATCAAACCACGCCACCGTGCTTGATCGCCACCAGCATGTCCTTGACCCGGCGGGTACCAAACGAGGTTTTGGCCGACTGCAGCGGACTCTCGCCGTCCAGCATCGGGTGCGGGCGGCGCAACCAGCCCAGGGCGATGGCCTGGGTTTCAAAAGTGTCGGTGGCCATTTCCTCCAGCTCCAGCACGCGCAACACGTTCTCGGCGGAATGCGTGGGCAGCGGCAGATCTTTACCTGCCCGTCGCAACGCCGTAGTGCGGTCCAGATCCAGGATCTCGGCCAGTTCCCCCTTGCCCATTTCCAGGTAGTCGGACAGCGGATCGATCACCCGGCTGGAGATGCCGCGCTTGAGGATGCGCAGCGCCTGCTCGTTGTTGAACGCGGTGCCATGCGGGTGTACCGAGGCCTTCGCGTCCCCCACACCACGCCCCCCCGCCGCAGGCTGGATGATCAGCCACAGCGAGGAATGGGCGGGGGCAAGGGGTTCAAGGTAGGTAGCTGTCATGAATCAATTACATCACGAATTGGATGCAAATGCACATATAGAACCAAATCGTCTCCCTACAATGGTCACTAGCCCTCAGACCGAGCGCATTCCCGGCACACACACGCAGTTTTGATAGACATGAAAAAAGAAGAAGTCCCCGCCCACACCCCCATGATGCAGCACTACCCGCGCACGACTTTGTAAGGCTCATGAATCCTAGAGATTTGGCGAAAAGTCATTTTAAAAGTCCCCCTCTGATCCCCAGCGAACGTATGGGCAAATGACGGCACTTGCGGGCGGAAAATGCCTTGAAAACCGACATGCCAAACGCCTATCCAGCGCTACTAAAAAGCATGCTCGCCGGGCACGAATTCATGCCCTTGATCCGCAGCGCGGAGCGCCCGAAACATCGATCCGACTGGCGAGATTTCCTGCGCGAGCTGATCCATCTGCCGCCCTCTTCTCGCGAGCACTGCGCTACCTTCCATACGCAATGGCATGTGTGCCATCACAGGCTGCGCGAGCTGGTCGAAGACGATGCTCTGCTTCTTGATGTCGCGTGGGTCTGGCTCCCTCACTATGAGGGACCCGACCTCGATCTCTACCGAGGCGAGAACCTCGAGCGCTTCGAGGCCGGCCAAATCGGATCGGCATGGTCGGACAAGCGAGAGACCGCCAAGACCTTCGCCAGCGGCCTCAACGCCGTGGGCAAAGGCGGAGTGATCCTGCGGGCCGTTGTCCCTGCCCAAGCCATCATCGCAGGCCCATCGGCGCACTCTTTCTACTTGGGCGAATCAGAGTTCACCGTAGACACCCGCAAGCTCGATGCCATCGCCATCATCGAGCGTTTTCCACCCAGTCACTGACCTCGACAGAGAATGACGCGCTCATTGCTTACATACAATGAGCGAGAACAACAAACTCGGAAAACAGCGGAGGGATATGAGCTTGCCCACAATTCTCGCGTTCATCAAGGATGCAATTTCAACGGTTGGTCATTGGATACTGTGGACCAAGCGAGGGGAACACATTTCGATGCTCCGTGTGCTCATAGCTGCTTCCGGCTACGGTCTTGCCATGGCCGCTTGGGTTCTGCTGCGAGGTGGCGACAGAGATGCTCAGAAGTTCTTTCTCGAACTCGTCACCTTTGTCTTCACGATCATCTCGGTATTGGAAATTGCCGATGGAGTGGTGCTTTCCGGAAATCAAATTGCCACACTCAAGGCTGGCGGCCAAGCATCCACCCAACTTGTGCCGACTCTGCTAGTCGACGCGTCCCAGAAATGCAAAGTGGGATTGGTTTTCGCAATGTATGGTTGGTTGGCTGATTTGGCCGTCAAACACCTATTCGGTCACGTAGCATAGAAATCTGCAAACATCAAAACGACGCCGAGAATCCCGCCAGCCAAGAGAAGGCCAAGGACAAACTCCCGCGAAATCGAGTCAGCTAGGCTGTTTGCTGGATGACGATTCTGGTCTTTGTTTTTTGCATTTGGCTTCATCGATGCCCTCCGAGACTGATATGGAAAATCGATAATCAACCTATCAGCAGGAATAACAAAGTCAACCGCCGGCTCCGTCAACAACCCCCTGCAACGCGGCTAATCGAAAGGCCGATCCATGACGGGCGCCCGAGACTGTCCAGAGCGTGTTCTCGGTAACGCGGTTGAACCTCGGCGACAAGCCTGCAACGTCAGCGTGGACGCACGATGAAATCCACACTCCGTCGCACCGGCCAGCCATGACTGCATCTTGGAACCTCATCCGATGCCGCTCCATGAAGGAGACATTCAATCCATGAAGATGGTCGCTCGCATCGCGGCGATTGGCCGCTCGGAGGAGGCTGCGCTCCGGGGTGAGGTCGTCAAGGTTGAATGCCACCAGCCCTGCACCCGAATACGGAGAGAGCTGCTTGAGCCCTTTGGAGAACTGCTTGCCGACAGATGCGTCGGAGTAGACCTTCTTGCACGCAATCCCGTAAGGCGCGGGCAGACCAGGTAGATTGAGCTCTAGGTCAGGCGGGTCTTTGAAGATCGCGGCCACCCCGCGCCCGCGAAGAAATCGCATCAAGTCGAGCTCCCACAACGCGTCCTTGCCTTGGGATGGCTGCCTCGTAGACAGCCGCATGTCGCTCTTTGTGATTCTCCTGATGGCCTCCTGAGCCTCAGGCTGATCGATCGTAAGCGTCCGGCGAACCCATCTTGAACTGAGCCCTTTCCACTCGCAAGATCGTGTGCACGCAACAGATCGTGCACACCATGCTTAAAGATTCAGAGATTTCCAGAGATACAACCC
>NZ_JBWMAX010000228.1:0-1197 GCF_056521385.1 Rhodoferax sp. RT5P35
GTGCAGCAGCGCAAACAAGGGCGTGGCCACGGGTGGGTGCTTGAGCGCCTCCTGCAGGCCATGAACCACTGCAGCCAGTGACCGGTGCTCGTCCTTGATCATGGCAATGGCGCGTTCTTCGTCGCTCAGAACCCGGTTGCGCTCGATGGCCGCCACCAACACCGGCAGCGTCGTGCCTTGCAGTACCTTGTCGACGACGGAACCGCCAATAATGCGCTGGAGGCCGCGTTGTCCCCTGGAGGACATGAAGATCAGGTCGCACCCCTTGGCATACGCTGTCGATAGATTGGCCTCGTGGGGTTTGTCTGTGGTCGAGATGACGGCCGCGCACTCCACGCCTGCCGCGCGAGCGGCAGCCTCTGCCTTCGCGACGATGCCGCGGGCGTTGCCTGCCGCCGTCTCGGCAAAGTCCCTTGTCGACATGGCGTGCAGCAAAGCGCCGTCGCTGCTGTTGGCCACATCGGGGCGGGCGTGCACAAAAGTGATGGCAGCGCCTGCCGCACGAGCGTAGGCCACGGCCTGTTCGACCGTGAGCGCAGACAAGGGAGAGCCGTCAACGGGAACTGCCAGGTGTCGGTAGATCATGGTGTGGTTCTGGGTTAGTGCGCAGTGGCGGACGAGGGAACCTGCAGCGCCAATGCCTGTCTGGCCTCATCACGCTCGGGTTTCAAAAGGAAGTGCGCCAGCGCGGGCAGCAGCACCAGGGCGCCGAGCATGTTCCAGATGAACATGAAGGCGAGCAGCACGCCCATGTCGGCCTGGAACTTGATGGGCGACCAGGCCCAGGTGATCACACCCGCAGCCATCGTCAGCCCCACCAATGCCACCACGCGGCCGGTGAAGTCCAGTGAGCGCCGATACGCTTCGGTCAGCGATGCGCCGCGCTGCTGCATGGCCAGTTGCACACTCAGCAGGTACAGCGCGTAATCCACCCCCACGCCCACACCCACGGCAATCACCGGCAGTGTGGCGACTTTCAGGCCAATGCCCAGCCACACCATCAAGGCCTTGCACAAAATGGTGGTGATGATGAGGGGAATCATGGCCACGATGGTGGCGCGCAGGCTGCGGAAGGTCAGCAAACACAGCAAGGCTGTTGCGCCATACACCGCCAGGTACATCTTGATGACACCGCGCTCCACTTCGATATTGGTGGCGGCCTCAATGCCCGCACTGCCTGCAGCCAGCAAGAAACGT
>NZ_JBWMAX010000229.1:0-1197 GCF_056521385.1 Rhodoferax sp. RT5P35
GGTGCCCCCGCCCAGAAGGCCGTGCGCGCGGTGGTGCAGTGCGTGGCCGAGGCCACCTATGTCTACACCACCACCAAGTCCAAGCCCGAAGGCCGCGTGCTGGCCAACGTCTGGCTATGCGCCCCCGATGCGGCAGCGGCCCAGGCCGAGCTGGCCCTGGGCACCGCCACGGTAGCCGGAGTCGAGCTGGCCAAGGAATGGGCCAACCGCCCCGGCAACCACGCCACGCCCACGCTGCTGGGCACGGCGGCCAAGTCGCTGGCGCGCTTCCCCAAGATACGCTGCGAGGTGCTGGGGCCCAAAGAAGTGGCCGCACTCGGCATGGGCTCGTTCATGTCGGTGGCCCAGGGCTCCAAGGAGCCGCTGCGCTTCATCGTGCTGCACTACAGCGGCGCGGCCAAGGCCAACGCCCCTACCGTGCTGGTCGGCAAGGGCATCACTTTTGACACCGGCGGCATCTCCATCAAGCCTGCCGCCGAAATGGACGAGATGAAGTTCGACATGTGCGGTGCCGCCAGCGTGCTGGGCGTGTTCCGCGCGCTGGGCGACTTGAAGCCCGCCATCAACGTGGTCGGCCTGATCCCGGCCTGCGAAAACATGCCCGACGGCGGCGCAGTCAAGCCTGGCGACGTGGTCACCAGCAGGAGCGGCCAGACCATCGAAAACCGCAACACCGATGCCGAAGGCCGCCTGGTGTTGTGCGAGGCGCTCACTTACGCCGCCCGCTTCAAGCCCCGCGCCGTGATCGACATCGCCACCCTCACCGGTGCCTGCGTCGTGGCCCTGGGCGGCGTGCGCAGCGGCATGTTCTCGGCGGATGATGCGCTGGCGGCTGCCCTGCAAGCCGCAGGCGAATCCGCCATGGACCCGTGCTGGCGCCTGCCGCTGGACGACGAGTACGGCGAAGGCCTGAAGTCCAACTTTGCCGACATGGCCAATGTGGCCGGGCGTGCGGGTGGGGCCATTACCGCCGCCAAGTTCCTGCAAAAGTTCACCGGCAAAATGCCTTGGGCACACCTGGACATTGCCGGCACCGCCTGGAAGAGCGGCGCGGTCAAGGGCGCGACTGGTCGGCCTGTCGGTTTGTTGCTGGATTACGTGTTAAATCAGTCTCCAGCGCTTATTCCACCAGCGCAAGTAGCTACTAAAACGATAGTAAAACGCAAAACAGCAGCCCCTGCGGTGGCCGCCACGGCC
>NZ_JBWMAX010000230.1:0-1196 GCF_056521385.1 Rhodoferax sp. RT5P35
CGCGTGCTGCTGCTGGACGAACCCACCTCGGCGCTCGACGTGTCGGTGCAGGCCGAAATCTTGAACCTGCTGGCCGACCTGCGCGAGCGCGACGGCCTGACGTATTTGATGGTCACCCACGACCTGGGCGTGGTGGCCCACCTGTGCGACCAGGTGGCGGTGATGCAGCACGGCAGCATTGTGGAAAGCCTGAGTACCGAAGCCCTGTGCAACAACGCTGCCCAGCACGCCTACACCCGCATGCTGGTGGATTCGAGCCGGTCGTACAGCCGGGATATGGCCGAGACCACCGTCGCGGCGGCCTGACCAGGTGACTCCTATGTTGAACCGCCGCCGCGTTCTTGCGGCATCCCTGGCCGCGCCCTGGGTGCAGCATATGCCCCAGGCCGCAGCGGCAGATGCCGTACCCCTGCTCATCGACTCGCATGTCCATGTGTGGAAGCGCGACCCGGCCTTCCCGTTCGCCCAGGGCCGCAAACCGCCGGAGTTCGATGCCAGCGCCGAGACGCTGCTGGACCTGATGCAGGCCAACGGCGTGGCGCGCACCGTCATCGTGCAGGTCATCCACTACCGTTGGGACAACAGCTACCTGGCCGATGTGCTCAAGCGCTATCCGGGCCAGTTCCACGGCATTGCCCGCGTCAACCCCGAGGACCCCGCTGCACCCGACCACCTGAGTCGACTCACGCTGGAGCAGGGCTTCCGCGGTGTGCGCCTCAGCCCGTCCGACCAGGCCGATGGCGACTGGATCCGCGGCCCGCTGATGGCACCGCTGTGGCGACGCTGCGCCGCGCTGAAAGTGCCTATGACCGTGCTGGCCTCGGGCGCGCGCATGTCCGACCTGGTGCCGCTGATCGAGAAGAACCCGGAGCTGACCGTGGTCATCGACCATATGGCCGATGTGCCACCCGACCAGCCGCAGCTGCTGGAGCCCCTGCTGGCGCTGTCGCGCTTCCCCCAGGTGTACGTGAAGATCTCGCACGTGCCACGCCTGTCCAAGCAGGCCTATCCCTACGCCGATGCCTTCGACCAGGTGAAGCGTGTTTACGACCGCTTTGGTGCCAAGCGCCTGATGTGGGGCACCGACTGGCCGATCTCGCTGAGTGAACTGCCCTACGACAAGATGGTCGCCGTGTACCGCGGCAACCTGGGTTTTCTGCCCGCCGCCGAGCGCCAGCAAGTCCTGTCCAAAACCG
>NZ_JBWMAX010000231.1:0-1194 GCF_056521385.1 Rhodoferax sp. RT5P35
ATGCCCTGGGCCGATACGGCGACGGGCGGGGTGTGGTGGAGATGGCGGTGGAAAACATGGGTCATGGCAAATGGCTCGGATGTTGCAGTTACGCAGAATTTGGAACAAATATACCAAAATTAAAATTTAATGCAACATATGATCCATAAAATAATGCACGTAACATCTGTTCCATGAACGCCAGCGACCTGGTCCGAGACCGCTTCCCCTCCCTCAGCCCCGGCCTGCAGCGCGCAGGCAAGTACGCGCTGGACCACCCAAACGAAATCGTCACCGTGTCGATGCGCAGCATTGCCGTGCGGGCCGAGGTGCCTCCGGCCACGCTGGTGCGCTTTGCGCAGACGCTGGGTTTTGCGGGCTGGCCGCAGCTCAAGGAGGCGTTTGCGCTGGAGCTGGGCCTGGCGCCCGAGCAGTACGGCCAGCGCGCCCAAAGCCTGATCGCGCGCGGCAGCCAATCGGGAGGAGATACGGCGCTACTGGACGAGCTGTTTGCGGTACAGGCGCAGAACCTGCAATTCACCAAAAACCACAACGGCGAAGCCCTGGGCCGGGCCGCTGCGCTGTTGGTGGGCGCACCGCAGCTGCATGTGGCGGGCTTTCGGGCCAGCTATGCGCTGGCTTTCCATCTGGCCTACGGGCTGCGGCTGTTCCGCCCGTCCGTGCAGTTGCTGGACGGCCATGCGGGCGGGCTGGAGATGCAGTTACGCGCCCTGCAGCCGGTGCATACCGTGCTGGTGGTGGGTTTTGCGCCCTACTCGCGCGAGGCCGAGGTGGTGGCGCAGGCGGCCCGCCAGCGCGGCTGCAAGCTGGTGGCCATCACCGACAGCACGGCTTCGCCGCTGTCGCAGCTGGCGGATGAGACGCTGCTGTTCTCGGTGCACAGCCCGTCGTTTTTTCCGTCCACCGCTGCCGGTATGGCCCTGGTGGAGGCGCTGCTGGAGCTGGTGGTGACCCAGTCGGGCAGCGCGGTGGTAGAGCGCATCGAGGCGGCAGAAAACCAGCTTTTCACCTCTGGTGCCTACCTGCAAAAACCCCCAACGCGGTCCATTTGAAATTTGAGCAAAAACAGCTGCCAGCGCTTATTTAACAGGCACGAGCAGCTCCTTATTCCATAGCAAACACTCAGGGGCAGTTGCTGGATGGTGCCAGCCACTGGCGCAAGCGTGCGTTGTAGGCCACGTCGAACCGGCCATA
>NZ_JBWMAX010000232.1:0-1191 GCF_056521385.1 Rhodoferax sp. RT5P35
GGCCATGGTCGGCTCCTAAGTAAATGCGTTTAAAGCTAAACGCTAAAAGATTGGACAATTCACGAGAGGCCACTCAACTTTGAAGTCAAAATGCTCAAAGCCTTTTCGCGCTAAGCCTTAGATTATAGCCCAAGGCATTGCAACTGCGCCAGCCCCTAGTCGGCACCCTCGCCACGCAGCTTGGCCAGCGCAGCAAAGGGGTG
The DNA here is from genome assembly GCF_056521385.1 of Rhodoferax sp. RT5P35. NCBI lineage: Bacteria > Pseudomonadati > Pseudomonadota > Betaproteobacteria > Burkholderiales > Comamonadaceae > Rhodoferax > Rhodoferax sp. RT5P35. Next base: position 204 of record NZ_JBWMAX010000232.1, read on the forward strand.
GGGTTTTTCGGACAACGCAGCCTCAAAAGCCGGGTCCACCACCTCCAGCGTCACCTCTACCGGGCATTCGTCGTGGCGCGGCACCAGGGGGATTTCCATCAGCAGCTCGTCTTCCACCAGGGTGGCCAGGTCGAATGCGGGGTCGAGTGCCAGGATGTCTTCTTCGGACTCGTCGTCTAGCGCAGCAGCGGTTTCTTCGTCGGCCACAAAGCGGAACGAACGGTCTACCGCCAAGGGAATCTCCACCGGGGTCAGGCAGCGCTGGCAGGTCATGGGCAAGCAGGTATCGGCCTGGATGTGCAGCCAGATTTCCGCCTCGCCGCTGGACACAGGGCGGAGCTCGCCCTGGGCGCTCCAGTTCACAGTCAAATCGGCCGCTGGCGCTGATGCTTCCTGCATAAGACGCTCATATTTTGGTAGCAGATCCTGGGCGGAGCGGGTGCCTGCCGCTTGCGCAAAGGCGCGCACGTCCAGGGGGGTGGAAGCAATCTCGGTATTCATGGGCACAGTGTAAGAGAATCCCGGGATGCATTCCCCCTTGCCCTCCCCTCCCCCCCGTGCCCTGGTACTCGGCTCGACTTCGCGCTACCGACACGAGCTGCTGCAACGCCTGCGCATCCCCTTTGAAGTGGCCGCGCCAGACGTGGATGAAACCCCGCTGACCGGTGAATCGCCCCGCGATCTGGCCCTGCGCCTGTCGCTGGCCAAGGCCCGGGCCGTGGCCGCCCGCTTTCCGCAGGCCGTCGTCATTGGCTCCGACCAGGTGGCCGATTTACACGGCGAGCCGCTGGGCAAACCTGGCAACCACGCCAATGCCGTGGCGCAATTGCGCCGGATGCGCGGCCACACCGTGGTGTTCCAGACGGCGCTGTCGGTGGTTTGCCTGGACAGTGGCTTTGCACAAAGCGCGCTGGCCCCGGTGCAGGTGCGATTTCGCGAGCTCAGCGATGCCGAGATCGAAACCTATCTGCTCGCCGAGCAACCCTAC
>NZ_JBWMAX010000233.1:0-1189 GCF_056521385.1 Rhodoferax sp. RT5P35
ATGCCGTGGTACAGGTCGATTCCTGCGTAGGCTGCAGGCGATTCAATCACCGTGCCCTGCACCTCCCACGACAGCATCGGCACGCCGTCCCGCGCCAGGGTAGGCAGCGCACGCCCTTCTATGCGGGTGGGCACCTCCACGTCGTACTGGCGGCGTGTGATGCCCCGCGCCGCCGCCGCAATCGCCAGCCCGGCCAGCTCGAAAAGATGGGTGCACTGCTGGGTGGGGTCGGTCAGGCGCGTCACGGCGTGGGCTACGGGCGACAACTCCATGCCCAGCAGCACGTCGAGCTCGGCGATGGCGTGGCTGCACAGGGAGTAGGGGCGGCGGGGGGCCTCGGCCAGAATTTGGGTGACATGCCCATCCACGGCCACCACCTCGACGCGGAAATGGTGGAAGTCGTCTTCCAGCGCAGCCCGCACATGGCATTCCACCCCTTTGGTTTCACTGTGGAGGATGATGCGGCGTCTGAACATGGGCTGTCTTTCTACAAGCCTGACAGGGTAACTGCGGAGGCCAAATTTCTGGTTTTTTTACCTATAAATTGTACAATATATGAATATATGTTCAACAAATAAGGCTTCGCATGGGACTACTCCAAGACAGGATTGCAATCATTACCGGCGCAGGCGGTGGCATTGGCCGCGGTGTGGCCCGCGCCTTTGCACGCGAGGGGGCGGCGGTGGTGATTGCCGAGATCGATGAGGCCAGCGGCCTGCAGGTTGAGCAGGAGCTGAAAGAACTCGGTGGCCGCGCGCTGTTCATCAAGACCGATGTCACCAGCAAGGCATCGATCGAAGCCGTGGTGGCGGGCACCGTCGCGCACTTTGGGGCGCTGGACATTCTGGTCAACAACGCCTTTATTCCCACGCCCAATGTGCTGCTGGAAGACAAGACCGATGCCATGCTGGAGCAAACGCTGACCTCGGCCGTGTGGGCAACCTGTTGGTCCGTGCGTGCAGCCATGCCGCATATGAAGGCGCGCGGCTGGGGGCGCATCGTGAACTTCTACTCCATCGACACCGAAACCGGTGCCTGGCTGCACGCCGACTACAACACTGCCAAGGCCGGCATCGTGGGGTTGACGCGCAGCGCGGCTTCAGAATGGGGTCGCTTCAACATCACCGTGAATGCGATCGCCCCCACCGCCATGGGCGCCACCTTCCACAAGCTGGCTGCCGAGAACCCC
>NZ_JBWMAX010000234.1:0-1188 GCF_056521385.1 Rhodoferax sp. RT5P35
GCGTTTCGGGTGAAATGCGCCAGCGGTTCAGCCCCTCGTGGGTGGGCCATGCCGGTTTGTTTGTGGGTGCCGGGGGCGGGCGCGGTGGCTACACGCTGTCGGGTGGCGGCCTGATGTTGCGTGGCGACGTTGGCCTGACCTACGAGACCGCGGGTTACGGCAACCTGGGCTTTGGCCTGAGCCACGTCAAATTCCCCTCCGGGGTGATTGGCAGCACGCAGCCCTACCTGCAATATGAGTACCCTTTTTACAGCCTGCTCAGTTCGGGTTGGCAAGCCCCTGCAGCAACCGGCAGCAGCACGGGCATGCGGCTTGTGAAGCCCGGTGTCAACGAGTTTTCAATGGTGGCGCGAAGCTACAAAATCCCATCCTCGGTGGTGCGTGACGACGGCACACCCCAACACCCCAGCATGGCCTTGCTGGGGGTAGAGTGGTTGTCCTATGTGGACGACCGCTGGTTCCTGAAGCTGGAGTCCGAAGGCGCCATGGGCGGCCAGAGCAACGGCTACATGCAAATTCTGGCAGGCGGGGGCTACCGCCTGCCGCTTACCAGCAGCACGGCCGTCAAATTTCACGCCGCAGCAGGCCCGGCGGGCGGGGGTGGTGTGGACACCGGTGGCGGCTTGCTGCTGGATGCCGGCATTGCCCTGCAACAAAAAATCACCCGGCGCATGGCGCTGGAACTGTCCCTGGGTGAAGTGCGTGCGCCGTCCCGCAGCTTCAGGGCCCAAAGCGTGGGCCTCAAACTGGACTACCTGTTTGGCTTGCCTGACGTGTCCTCAGACACCGTGGCCTGGAGCGCCTTGCAGGGTTTTGATGCCCAAAACCTGCGGGTGAGGGTGGCGAACCAGACCTATTTCAAAGCATCGCCCCAGTGGCGCAACCGCTCCATTGACGACTCGGTCAGCAACCTCGGTGTGCAGCTTGACTACTTCGTTTCCCCCAACTGGTTTGTCACAGGCCAGGGCCTGGCCGCCTATGCGGGTGACGCGGGGGCCTACATGACCGGCCAAATTGGTGCCGGTGCGCAGTGGCCCTTGTCCGAGCGCTGGTTTGTGGAAGGCGAAGCCCTGGTTGGCGCGGCGGGCGGCGGCGGGCTGGCGGTGGGCGGTGGTTTGGTGGTGCAGGGCAACGCGTCAGTGGGTTACCGCTTGTCCAAGTCGCTCTCCATCCTGGCCACGGCAGGCC
>NZ_JBWMAX010000235.1:0-1186 GCF_056521385.1 Rhodoferax sp. RT5P35
CCCGACCTGACGGTGGCCGACATCGTGGCCGCGTGTGAGGACAGCCTCAAGCGCCTGCAAACCGAGGTGATTGACCTCTACCAGATTCACTGGCCCGTGCGCCATGTGCCCGCCTTTGGCGCGGTGTACTTTGACCCCGCCAAAGACAAGCCGGTGACCTCCATCCAGGTTCAGCTGGAAGCCATGGCGCAGCTGGTCAAGGCCGGCAAGGTGCGCACCATTGGCTTGTCCAACGAGTCGCCTTATGGCGTGCACGAGTTCATCCGGCTGGCCGACCAACACGGCCTGCCGCGGGTGGCCGCCGTTCAGAACCCGTACTGCCTGATCAACCGCACGTTTGAGAACGGGCTGGACGAAACCTGCCACCGCCTGGGGGTGTCCTTGCTGGCCTATTCGCCCTTGGGGTTTGGCCTGCTCACCGGCAAGTACGACGTTTCGGGTATTGTGGGCCCGGACGCGCCGAAGGAGGCGCGCATTGCCAAGTACGAGTCCATGCGCAAGCAGCGCTGGGGCCGCCCCGAGGCGCTGGTGGCGGCACGGCGCTACAGCGCCCTGGCGCGTGAACACGGCCTGACGCCGACGCAGTTGGCGCTGGCGTTTTGCTACACCAAATGGCAAGTGGCCAGCACCATCCTTGGCGTCACCTCAGTGGCGCAGCTCGATGAGTGTCTGGACGCCTGGGGCACCACGCTGTCGCCCGAGCTGCTGCAGCAGATCGACGCCATTCGCTGGGACATGCGCGACCCTGCGCTCTAACACGTCGAGATGGCTAAAAAAGACCACGTCTCCGAGACCCCCGCCACCCAGTTGCTGAAGGCCCGCAAGGTGGTGTTCACCGAGCACCCCTACGAGTACCTGGCGCATGGCGGCGCCCAGCACAGCGCCGAGGTGCTGGGGTGGGACCCGTTCAGCGTGGTCAAGACGCTCATCATGCAGGACCAGGACGCCAAGCCCCTGGTGGTGCTGATGCATGGCAACCGCAAGGTGTCCACCAAAAACCTGGCGCGCCAGATTGGCGCCAAGTCGGTGGAGCCGTGCCAGCCCGAGGTGGCCAACCGGCACAGCGGCTATTTGGTGGGCGGCACCTCGCCGTTTGGCACGCGCAAGACCATGCCGATCTACATGGAATCCAGCATTCTGGAGTTGCCCACAATACTGATCAACGGCGGCCGGCGCGGTTATCTGG
>NZ_JBWMAX010000236.1:0-1185 GCF_056521385.1 Rhodoferax sp. RT5P35
TCCAGTTCGCGGTGCCGCTTCAGCGTGACCCAGCGCTTGGCGAAGGCGGCTGCCAGTTGCTCCACCAGGTAGACCGAGCGGTGCTGCCCGCCGGTGCAGCCTATGCCGACGGTCACGTAGCTGCGGTGGTCGCGGGCCAGGGGCTCCAGCCAGTGGGTCAGAAACTTCTCGATGTCGTTGAACATCTGCGCCACGTCGGGGCTTTGGCGTAAAAACGCCGCCACCGGGTCGTCGCGCCCGGTCAGGGGGCGCAGATCGGCCTCGTAGTGCGGGTTGGGCAGCATGCGCACGTCGAAAACAAAGTCGGCATCCACCGGAATGCCGCGCTTGAAGGCAAAGGACTCGAACACCAGCGTCAGTTGCGCTTCGGGGGCGGCGATCAGCGACTTGATGTAGCCCTGCAACTGCGAGGCGCGGATAAAGCTGGTGTCCATCACATGGGCTTTTTCGCGCAGGTCGGCCAGCAGCTCGCGCTCCAGTTCGATGGCTTCGACCAGGGCGTGCTGCTGGTCGGTGCGCTCGGAGCGCGACAGCGGGTGCTTGCGCCGCGTCTCGGAGTAGCGCCGCACCAGGGTGTCGGTGGCCGAGTCGAGAAACAGCGACTTGATGTGCACCCCCTGCTTGCGCAGCGTCTCCAGGTGCTGCGGCACCAGGGGCAGGGCGGTGGCGCTGCGCACGTCCATGGCAATGGCCACCTTGTGCGGGCCCTGGGTCTGCTCCAGCTTCACAAAGTTCAGCAGCAGCTCGGGCGGCAGGTTGTCCACGCAGTAGTAGCCCGCGTCTTCCAGTGCGTGCAGCGCGACAGATTTGCCGGAGCCGGACATGCCGGTGATCAAAACGATTTCAAGTTTCATAGTTCGCCTAGCATTTCTTTGGCATGGGCCAGCGTGGTGCCAGATAGTTTTTCGCCCCCAAGCATGCGCGCAACCTCGGCCACGCGTTGTTCACCCAGCACCAAGGCCACGCTGCTGACCGTGCTTTTGCCGTCGCGCTGCTTGGCCACCACCAGGTGGTGGTCTGCGCAGGCTGCCACCTGCGGCAGGTGGGTGACGGCCAGCACCTGGCGGTCGCGGCCCAGCTGCTTCATCAGGCGGCCCACGGTTTCGGCCACGGCACCGCCCACGCCGGAATCCACCTCGTCAAAGATCAGGGTTTGCGCCGTGCCCAGCTCGCTGGTGGTCACCG
>NZ_JBWMAX010000237.1:0-1182 GCF_056521385.1 Rhodoferax sp. RT5P35
TGGCGCAGGCAGCCTTGGCGGTCGGTCTCCCACAGCCAGTCGCTGGCGTGCTCCTCGAAGTCGTTGAGCAGCAGGCCGACGAGCTGGTTCTGGCGCTCGATCTCGGCCTCGAACTTCAGGCCGTTCAAGAACATGCGCGAGGTCATCAAGGTGGTGCTCCAGACCACCACCGCATAAAACGCCAGCAGGCCGGTCAGGTAGGTGTAGATCGGCTCCGGGCGGCTGGAAAACAGCACGGCCAAACCGGCGCACAAAATGCAAGACCACAGAATGGCGGCCTGGGGCAGACAGCTGTACATCCAGCTGCCCATGCCGATGAAGGCGGCCAGCACGGCGGTCAGCAGCAGGCGGCCATCGCCATCGGCAGCGGTATACAAATAGCCCGACATCAACAAAAACGCCAGCGCCGATACGGCAATGTCTGCCACCAGCAGCCGCACCGCGCGCAGCGACATGGGGGTTGAAGGCTGCACCTCCCGCCGCAGCCACCACAGCCCGGCATTGCCCAGGGCGATGGCCGAGACCAGCAGCGTCCAGCCCGCCAGTACCCAAGCGTCCACCTGGCCCCAAAACACCAAGGCCAGCACCAGGGCGCTGAATATGTTGCCTATGGTGCTCAACGGCAGTTGACGCACCACCGCATGGAACTGGCGGCCCCGGTGGATGGCCGCCTGCTCGGCAGAGGCCGCAGGGTCGCGCCAGCAGGCAATCAGCCAGTCGGTGAACGGAAATTTATGCATACGCTGCGGCCATGGTGACCCAGTGTAAACAGCTATCGGCAGATTATTCCATCTAAAAATCCAGCCTGGAAATGGGCCTGGACATAGTCGGCCAGCCCATCGAACACCGCGTCCAGCGTGGGCACGGTGGCCCCGAACAGGGCTTGCAGCGCGGCCGGGTCTTCCAGCAGGCCGTGCAGGTACAGGCCCAGCACATTGCCCGCCGCGTTTTGCCAGGCCAGGCCCTCGGGCAACACCGCCCGGGCCACATCGCCGCCTTTGGCCATGGCCTCGTGCTGCTGGGTCTGGCCGTGGTGGATTTCATAGCCCGCCACCGCCACCCCGGCCAGCGCGGCCCAGGGGCCTTTCATGTCCGGGGCGAAGCGGGTGTGCCGGTGCTGCACGGTTTTTTGCACTTCAAACTGGGTGACCAGCGGCAGCAGGCCCAGGCCGGGCGCATTGC
>NZ_JBWMAX010000023.1:0-18424 GCF_056521385.1 Rhodoferax sp. RT5P35
GTTGTATCTCTGGAAATCTCTGAATCTTTAAGCATGGTGTGCACGATCTGTTGCGTGCACACGATCTTGCGAGTGGAAAGGGCTCAGTTCAAGATGGGTTCGCCGGACGCTTACGGACGACCGGATTTCGATGGAGTGACTCGGACATCTTTGGACAACAAAAAAGCCCTAACGCATTGCTACGTAAGGGCTTTTGGACATCCTTGGATTCCCGTGGATGTAGATCTGGTGGCCCGGGGCGGAATCGAACCACCGACACAAGGATTTTCAATCCTCTGCTCTACCGACTGAGCTACCAGGCCAAGAATTCGATTATATACCGAAATCAAACCCGTTTTCCACGGACAAGATCGACTCCTAGTTGTTTTAATTTGCGATAAAGATGAGTGCGCTCCAAACCGGTTTGTTCTGCAACACGCGTCATAGAGCCACCTTCTTGGGCGAGATGAAATTCAAAGTAGGCTTTTTCAAAACCATCGCGTGCTTCTCTTAGCGGTTTGTCCAAATCAAATGTTTGTTGAGACTGCGGGCCTAGGTGGTTAGTAGTAGATAGAACTCCAGGAATGCTACTCGCTAGTTCCATAGAGACGACAAGGCTGTCTGTATGGGTTGGCAAGGTCGGTACAGGAACCGCTTTGCGCGTCACATTGCGTGTCAGTGCCTGCTCCACTGCTTTGAGCAGCTTTTGCAGAGTGATCGGTTTTTCCAAAAATGAGTAGGCTCCTATACGCGTGGCTTCTACGGCAGTGTCGATGGTGGCGTGGCCACTCATCATAATGACTGGCATGGTGAGTGCGCCGGTGGCGGCCCACTCTTTGAGAAGCGAAACCCCGTCGGTGTCCGGCATCCAAATATCTAGCAATACCAAGTCCGGACGTGATTGCTGCCGCGCGATACGGGCCTCCGCCGCGTTTTCTGCAAGTTCGACGTTGTGCCCCTCATCGTTCAAAATTTCAGAAAGCAGGTCGCGGATACCCAGTTCATCGTCAACTACAAGAATGTTTGCCATGATTGAAGCGCGCGTCCCCGGGTGAAAATACAGCGGTAGGGCTGTTGTTAAGTTGCCACTTTAGGGTGGATGGCGAATGATAACGATACTTGCGCCCCTTCCGCCACACCACTTACGATGCGGTTAGATAAGTCGATGCGTGCACCATGTTCATCGGCTATTTTTTTGACGACGGCCAGCCCCAACCCCGTGCCACGACTCTTAGTGGTCACATAGGGCTCAAAGGCGCGTTTGAGTATGTGTTCTGGGAAGCCCGTGCCTTGGTCTAAAACTACCAGGCGGACCCGTTGGGTCGCTGTCGCCCACTGTGTGCGCAGGATGACGCTAGGGGGTACCCCAGGCTTGCGCGCTGCTTCTGTGGCATCCTGCGCGTTTTGCAGCAGGTTATGGATGACTTGGCGTAGTTGCTCTGCATCGCCCAGAATCATCGGGCATCTACCCTCAAGCTGCGCGACGACATCGACGGTTGCTGTGTCGTGCTCATAAAGCTGCAGCACGTCCTGCACCAATAGATTAAGGTCCAGTGGTTTTAGGTCGGCGGCCGGAAGGCGGGCATAGTCGCGGAACTCGTTGACCAAGCGCTTCAAGGCATCAACCTGGTCCACGATGGTTTTGACCGATTTTTTAAGCAGTGCTTGCTCGGGCTCACCAACCTTGCTCAAAAGCTTCATCTCCAGACGCTCGGCGGACAGTTGAATGGGGGTCAGTGGATTCTTGATTTCATGGGCCAGGCGGCGCGCCACTTCACCCCAGGCCTGAGCCCGCTGCGCAGACACGATTTCAGAAATATCATCAAAGACTAATAACCGATTGCTGCCTGGTAGTTCTGCGCCTCTAGCTACTAAAGTAATAGCATCTTGTGAAAATGGCGATTGCGTAGCGTTAAGTTCAAAGGATTGCTGCCAATGGTCGAGTCCATGATGGATCTGCTCACTTAAAAACGCTGAAAATTGCGCGTGCACGCCCTGGGCAAAATCGGCCATGCCTTCAACGTGCGCCAGCGGCTGGCCTTCCAAAGCTGCCAGGGGCACCCGCAATATGCGGGTGGCACCAGGATTGCTGGATTGGATGGTGCCTGCCGCGTCCAGCACGATGACACCGGAGGTGAGGTTGTCCAAAATCGTCTGCAGGTTGGCGCGGGCGGCGCTGACCTGCGACATACTCTGGTCGACGGCCGAGCGGGCATCGGATAGCTGTTGGGTCATGTCCGCAAATGAGCGGGTCAGGCCTCCCAACTCGTCACGGCCTTGCCACACGGCTTTAGGCGTCAAATCACCGGCTGCCACCTGGCGCACGCCTTCGGCTAAAAGCAGCAAAGGGCGGGCGAGCTGGTTACCCAGCAGCACTGCCAGCAGCACGGCACCAAACACCGCCAGAAACAGGCTCAAAGTCAGCGTGCCGATATACATGCGCTTCAGACCGGTACGGGCAAGTGCCCGTTCCTGGTATTCGCGGTTGGCGGTTTGTACCGCCATGGCATTGGCTACAAGGGGCGGAGGAAGGCTTTGTACGATTTGTAAAAACCGTGGTTCTGCCAGCAAACCGACCCCTTTGCTGGATACCAGGGCGAGGGCTTTGATGTGGGCTGCGGGTGGTTCTGTCCCGAGGGCTGGCGCTACATCGTCCAGTCCTTCAATGGCCGCTACCGCCCTTTGGGCGCGTACGTTGCGTAGCTGCTGCGGGCTGGGGCGTTCGGGGTTGAGCAGAAAGCGCGATTGGCCCACACTGGCTATCAGTTGCCCGCCTGCGCTCCACAGCATCACATCGCTCACATCCAACTGGTCGCGGATGTGTTCCAGCGTGAGTCCGGCAGCCGCATCTGGGACGCCAGACAGCTGCCCGCTGGCGTTACGGGCTTTATCGGCCAAATCGTTAGCCAGGATGTCGAGGGTGGCACGCCCCAGGTTCACGCCCGCATCCAGGGCCGTTTCAACTTTTACATCGAACCAGCTTTCGATCGAGCGGGAGACAAATTGGTACGACACCACATAAATAAGCAAACCCGGCATCAGGCCCACCAGCGCAAAAATGGTGGCCAATTTCACCAACAAACGGCTACCAAATTTGCCGCGCCGCAGGCGAATCCAAAGCCGAATCGCCATCCAGGTGATGACCGCCAAAAGCACCCCGGCTACCACCACGTTCACCGCAAACAGGCGCGCATAGTTGCGCTCGTACATTTCCCGGTTGTTGGTGGACTGGGTAAGTAGCAGCAGCAGAATCAGACCCAGGGCCATGACTACCACCGCACCCACCACCCAGGCCCAGCGCAAGGCGCGTGGATTGCTCAGGGTGCGGTATGTGGATACCGGTGCATCGGCAGACGATGGGGTCACTTGGTCGCGTCCGGTGTAAGGCGCAGGTTACGGCTGCCAGACAGGCTCCAGTCGGACTGGCCCATGGTACCGATCTGGAAAGGTCGGGGAAGCTGCGACACATCGAGGCGGAAGCTGAATTCAGCATGCGTTTTGCCGTCAAAGTCGATGTCGGCGGTATCCGCGATACGCCAGCGCGAAAAGCGCTGCATATTGGCCAGAGCATCAGCGAGCGATTCAAAGTTCTGGTTCAGCACCACGCCTAGGCCGCTATTGCCCATAGCGGTAGGCCCTACATTCAAACGCCAGCGCCGGGTCAGTGGCTGGTAGGCCAGCCGCATGTAGCGGGCCTGGCTAGCGACCGATTTGTCAGACCAATACCAGCGGTCCCGCAGCACCTCGATCTCTGCCACAAAGAACATTGGAATGCCTTTGTGCAGTGCATCCTCCACTAGGCTGGGAAGTTCAAACTTCAAATTGGCCGAAAAAAATACCCCGGATTCATTGCGTTCGATCTGCATCTGGTTGATTTCTACCAGAGTGCTTTGAGCCCGTGCAAAAGGCAGGTAGCACAGCAGAAGATAGACGCATAAGCGCAGCCAAACCCATTTAGGTCGCATGTTTTTCCAGCAAGGCGTAAAAGAATCCATCGTTGTCACAGATGCGATTGTCCGGGACAGCTTCTGCCAAATCCCATGTACGGGGCTGTAAATGACCGGGAGACGGTAGCAAACGGGCATCGGTGTGGTGTGCAAGAAACGTTTCGATCTGGTCTTGCCCCTCAGCCCGGAATACCGAGCAGGTGCAATAGAGCAAACGTCCGCCGGAACGTACCAGAGGCCAGAGTTGTTGCAAGAGGCTCGCCTGGAGGCGGGCTAGTTGTGCAATATCTGTTTCGCGGCGTAACCAACGCACGTCGGGGTGGCGGCGTACGATGCCTGATGCCGTACACGGCGCATCGAGCAAGATGGCATCGAATTGCCGGCCATCCCACCAGGTAGCGGGCTGGTTGGCATCGGCCACCAGCACCGTGGCTTGCAGGCCCTGGCGCTGCAGGTTGTGCTGGATGCGTTCGCAGCGGATGGGGTCGATATCTAGTGCCGTGACCTCTGCATCAGCCAGTTCGAGCAGGTGGACTGTTTTGCCGCCGGGGGCGGCACAGGCATCCAGGATGCGCATCGGTTGTGCCGTGTCCATGCCGGCCAGTAACAGCGGTGCCGCCATTTGGGCAGCCGCATCCTGGACGGACACCGCCCCATCTGCAAAGCCGGGGATTTCCTGTACAGGCCGAGCCCTTGCCAGAGCTACACCCGAGTCACCCACTAAAAATGCTTCTATATTTATAGCGGATAGCGTAGATAGAATATGCGCAGGAGTCGTTTTTCGTGCATTAACGCGCAAGGTCATGGGAGCATGCTGATTGTTCGCATGCAAGATGCTTTTCCAGTGTTGCGGCTGTTCGTTTTTCAGCCGCTGTATCCACCACCGGGGGTGGTTCCACACGGCGACTGGGTCACGGTCGGTTGCGCTGACCAGCGCGTCGCGTTCCCGCAAAAAACGGCGCAGGCAGGCGTTGATAAAGCTGGCTTGAGCCTTCGCCGAGCCCCGGTTAGCGGCTTCGACGGTTTGGTCTACCAGGGTAAATGCCTCATAGGGTGCATCGGCCTCTTGCCAGACCAGGGCCAGCGCGGTGCACAGCAAGGCATCGGCCGCATGGGGTGGCGGGCGCTTGGCCAACTGCGCACGCAAGGCTTCTGCGCGGCCGAGGTTGCGCAGGCTGTGAAATACCAGCGATTGCACGCCGGGGCGCAGCGGGCTATCCACCGCGGCCAATGCCGGTGTGGCGGAGGTCCCGTTGCGGATGGCGTGCAAGACTTCCGCTGTGGCCAGCAGTTGTCGCCACAGCGGAATCTGCACAGCCTGCCCGGTGTGTGGGAGGTGCTCTGGAGCGTTGGAACGGGTCATATGGTCAAGAATATTTAGGGAGTGAGGTTGCGGAGTGAAAACCGAACAGCCAGGCGATCAGCATCGCAGGGAATTGCGTGATGGCGGTGTTGTAGCTTTGGACCGCTTGTGCAAAGCCATAGGCAGCAAGGTTGATCTGCTGGCGGTCATCGCTCCATTGGGTGCGCAAGGTTTCGGGCAAAGGCCCGCCTAAAGCATTAAGACTATCAGAGAAGGCCATTGCCCAAACCTGTTGTACGACTGTGTCGGCAGCCGCCAGGGCATCGATAGCTGCACCGTCTAAAGACCGCGTACGCGCCACCGCCAATGAGGCAGCAAACTCGACCTGCGCCCCGAGTAGGCTTGCCCATGCCCGTGCAGATGCTTGCGGGCTGGGATCGGCAGGGTTGTATGTGTTGAAGGGGCAGGCTTGTACGGTGTCGGCACAACGCTGCATCTGCACGGCCATGTCCGCAAAGCTGCGCACAGCACGGGACCGCAGCCGCACCAGCCGGTTGTAGGCCCCCACCGACCAAAACAGCAATACAGCAGACAAGCTCCACCAAATAACAGATTCGGAGATCACAGGTAGTCTTGTAGAAGGCGCCTTGGGGCCATGGCATACACATAAAAAAACACCCCAAATCCACCAGCGATGGATTTGGGGTGCCTGTGTCACTAGGGGTCTCAGTGTGACATTACGCGGAACACGCGGCCTGCGTTATTCGTGGGCCGAACCTTCATTGGCTTCCGACAGCGCCGTAGCTTCCTGCGCATCTGCCAGCTCCGCAGCTTCGGATTCGGCAATGGCGCGGCGCTCGGCATCGTCCATCAAGTCCTTGGCCAGGCGGGCCTGGTGGTAGGCCATACCGGTACCGGCAGGGATCAGACGGCCAACGATCACGTTTTCCTTCAGACCACGCAACTCGTCGCGCTTGCCCATGATGGCGGCTTCGGTCAACACACGCGTGGTTTCCTGGAAGGACGCGGCGGAGATGAACGAGTCGGTAGACAGCGATGCCTTGGTAATACCCAGCAGCAGGTTAGTGAATACAGCAGGGATCTTGCCTTCAGCGCGCAGAGCGTCGTTGGTGTCGAGCATCTCGCTGCGTTCGACCTGTTCGCCATTGATGTAACCGGAGTCACCCGCGTTCTCCACCACTACCCGGCGCAGCATCTGGCGCACGATCACTTCAATGTGCTTGTCATTGATCTTCACGCCTTGCAAGCGGTACACGTCCTGGACTTCGTCCACGATGTAGCGTGCCAGCTCTTCCATGCCCAGCAAGCGCAAGATGTCTTGTGGGTCGGCAGGGCCGTCCACAATATTTTCGCCCTTGTTGACCACTTGACCTTCGTGCACCAGGATGCTCTTTTCCTTGGGAATCAGTTCGTCCCACACCGTACCTTCTGGATCGGTGATCTGCAGGCGAACCTTGCCCTTGGTTTCCTTACCGAACGACACGGTACCGGTCATTTCGGCCAGCATGCCCTTGTCTTTCGGCGTACGGGCTTCAAACAGCTCGGCTACACGCGGCAAACCGCCGGTAATGTCACGCGTCTTCTGGCCTTCGATCGGGATACGGGCCAGCACTTCGCCGCGGCCTACGTCCTGGCCGTCGCGCACCTGGATCAGTGCACCGATAGGGAAGCCAATGGTTACCGAGTGGTCGGTACCGGTGATCTTCACTTCGTTGCCGTTCGCGTCGATCAGCTTGACCTGCGGACGGATCACTTTGGCTGCGCCACGGCGCTTCGGATCGATAACCACCATGGTGGACAAGCCCGTGACTTCGTCCACTTGGCGGGCAACCGTCAGGCCTTCTTCCACATTCTCGAATTTGCTCAACCCCGCAAACTCGGTAATGATGGGACGGGTCAGCGGATCCCAGTTCGCCAGGATCGTGCCAGCCTTGACCACTTGGTCGGCCGTCACCGCTAGGATCGCACCGTAAGGTACCTTGTGGCGTTCACGTTCGCGGCCATGCTCTGTGATGACGATTTCACCCGAACGGGCAATGACAACCAACTCGTTTTTGCTATTGGATACATAGCGCATCGTGGCGTTGAAGCCGATCGTGCCGTTGGACTTGGCTTCCACGCTGGAGGCGATGGCGGCACGGGATGCCGCACCACCGATGTGGAAAGTCCGCATGGTCAGCTGCGTACCGGGTTCGCCGATGGACTGGGCTGCAATCACACCCACAGCCTCGCCACCATTGATCAAACCACCACGGCCCAGATCGCGGCCATAGCACTTGGCACAGATGCCGAAGCGGGTGGCGCAGGTCAGTGCCGTACGCACCTTGACTTCGTCCACACCGGCGACTTCCAGGATGTCGATGGCATCTTCGTCCAGCATGGCACCGGCGATGGCCAGCACCGAGCGGTCTTCGGGGTGCAGCACATCTTCGGCGGCGGTACGACCCAGAATGCGGTCGCGCAGCGATTCGATGACTTCACCGCCTTCGACAATGGCGCGCATCAGGTAACCATTGGCTGTGCCGCAGTCTTGCTCGGTCACAACCAAATCTTGCGTCACGTCCACCAGACGGCGGGTCAGATAACCAGAGTTGGCGGTCTTCAGTGCCGTATCCGCGAGACCCTTACGGGCACCGTGGGTGGAAATGAAGTACTCCAACACGTTCAGACCTTCGCGGAAGTTGGCGGTAATCGGTGTCTCGATGATCGAGCCGTCCGGCTTGGCCATCAGACCCCGCATACCCGCGACCTGGCGAATCTGCGCTGCAGAACCGCGGGCGCCGGAGTCAGCCATCATGTAGATGGAGTTGAAAGACTCTTGCTCGACTTCCTTGCCATGGCGGTCGATGGTTTTCTCTTTTGAGAGCTGGGCCATCATCACCTTGGAGACTTCGTCACCCGCCTTACCCCAGATGTCCACCACCTTGTTGTAACGCTCGCCAGAAGTCACTAGACCGGAAACGTATTGGTTGCCGATTTCTTTGACTTCCTTTTCAGCGCGGGCAATGATGCCGTGCTTTTCTTGCGGTACCAGCATGTCGTCGATACAGATCGAGATACCGGCCTTGGTCGCCAGACGGAAACCGTTTTGCAACAGCTTGTCGGCAAACACCACCGTCTCTTTCAAACCGCACTTGCGGAACGAGACGTTGATCAGCTTGGAAATCTCTTTCTTCTTCAACGCCTTGTTGATGTTGGAGAAAGGCAGACCCTTAGGCAAGATCTCCGACAACAGCGCACGGCCTGCAGTGGTTTCCCATAGCTTGGTCGAAGGCACAAATTCGCCCGTCTCTTTGTCTTTGGTGTACTCGGTCAGGCGGACATTAATGCGGGCGGTCAACTCGACCTCACCTGCGTCAAATGCGCGCTGTACTTCACCGGTGTCGGCAAAAATCAGACCTTCACCCTTGCCGTTGATACGGTCGCGGGTCGTGTAGTACAGACCGAGCACCACGTCTTGCGACGGCACGATCGAGGGTTCGCCATTGGCTGGGAACAAAATATTGTTCGATGCCAGCATCAAGGTGCGGGCTTCCATCTGCGCTTCGACCGACAGAGGTACGTGTACCGCCATTTGGTCACCGTCAAAGTCGGCATTGAATGCCGAGCAGACGAGTGGGTGCAACTGGATGGCCTTACCTTCAATCAGAATGGGCTCAAACGCCTGGATGCCCAAACGGTGCAGCGTAGGCGCACGGTTCAGCATCACGGGGTGCTCTTTGATCACCTCTTCCAGGATGTCCCACACGACGGGCGTGCCGGACTCAACTTCTTTTTTCGCCGCCTTGATGGTGGTGGCGATGCCCATGGCTTCCAGGCGCGAGAAGATAAACGGCTTGAACAGTTCCAACGCCATCAGTTTGGGCAGACCGCACTGGTGCAGCTTGAGCGTTGGGCCCACCACAATGACCGAACGACCAGAGTAATCGACGCGCTTGCCCAGCAAGTTCTGGCGGAAACGACCGCTCTTGCCCTTGATCATGTCGGCCAAAGACTTAAGTGCCCGCTTGTTGGCACCGGTCATCGCTTTGCCGCGGCGACCGTTGTCCAGCAACGAATCGACAGCTTCTTGCAGCATGCGTTTTTCGTTGCGGGCAATGATCTCTGGAGCCTTCAACTCCAGCAAACGGCGCAGACGGCTGTTGCGGTTAATGACGCGGCGGTACAGGTCGTTCAGATCCGAGGTGGCAAAGCGGCCACCGTCCAGTGGCACCAGCGGACGCAGGTCCGGTGGCAGCACGGGCAGTACGTTCAGCACCATCCATTCAGGCTTGATCCCCGACTTCTTGAACGCTTCCAAGAGTTTCAGGCGCTTGGAGTTCTTCTTGATCTTGACCTCGGAACCGGTCAGATCACCGCGCAGGCGCTCAATCGACGCGTCGATTTCGATGGCTTCCAGCAGGTCTTTGATACCTTCCGCGCCCATCTTGGCCACGAATTCATCGCCGTATTCTTTGGTCTTGGCATCAAAGTCGTCTTCCGACATGATCGCGAATTTCTTCAGCGGGGTCATGCCGGGGTCGGTGACCACATAAGCTTCGAAATACAGCACGCGTTCGATGTCGCGCAACGTCATGTCGAGCACCAAGCCCAGACGCGATGGCAGCGATTTCAGGAACCAGATGTGGGCGCAAGGTGCGGCCAGATCGATGTGGCCCATGCGTTCGCGGCGCACCTTGGTCTGTGTGACTTCAACGCCGCACTTTTCGCAGATGACGCCGCGGTGCTTCAGGCGCTTGTACTTGCCACACAGGCATTCGTAGTCTTTGATGGGGCCAAAGATTTTGGCGCAAAACAGGCCATCACGCTCGGGCTTGAAGGTGCGGTAGTTGATGGTTTCTGGCTTCTTCACTTCGCCGAACGACCACGACCGAATTTTCTCGGGGGAGGCCATGCCGATCCGAATCGCATCGAAATGCGAATCGGGCGTGAACTGCTTGAACAGGTCGAGTAATGATTTCATGTGTTAAATCCTTTTCTTGTCCGCAATTAGCTACGCTCGAGCTCGATGTCCAGGCCCAAGGAACGGATTTCCTTGACCAGCACGTTGAACGATTCGGGCATGCCCGCTTCGATAGCGTGCTCGCCCTTGACAATGCTTTCGTACACCTTGGTACGTCCCACCACGTCATCTGATTTGACGGTCAGCATTTCCTGCAGCGTGTACGAAGCGCCATAGGCTTCGAGTGCCCACACTTCCATTTCACCGAAACGCTGTCCACCGAACTGTGCTTTACCGCCAAGTGGCTGCTGGGTCACCAAGCTGTAAGGACCGGTAGAGCGGGCATGCATCTTGTCGTCCACCAAATGGTGCAGCTTCAAGAAGTGCATATAGCCAATGGTGGTTGGACGTTCGAAGGGCTCGCCGGAGCGGCCATCAAACAAATGGGCTTGGGTACGCGTTGCGTTCAATCCCTTGTGCTTGGCGATGTTGTCGGGGTAAGCCAGTTGGAGCATGCCCCGGATCTCTTCTTCCGAAGCACCGTCAAACACCGGCGTTGCAAAAGTGACCCCTTGGGCCATATTGGCGGCCATGTTGAACACTTCGTCGTCGCTGAGCTGGCTCAGATCTTCCTTGCGGCCTGAGCCGTTGTAGAAAGAGTCCATGAAGCTGCGAACTTCGGCCACTTTGGCTTCGGCTTGCAGCATGTCGCCAATGCGTTGGCCGATACCCTTGGCGGCCCAGCCCAAGTGGACTTCCAGCACCTGACCGACGTTCATCCGCGAAGGCACGCCCAGTGGGTTCAAGCAGATGTCACATGGAGTGCCATCAGCCATGTAAGGCATGTCTTCGACCGGGACGATCTTGGAGACCACACCCTTGTTACCGTGGCGACCCGCCATCTTGTCACCAGGTTGCAGGCGGCGTTTGACGGCCAAGTACACCTTGACCATTTTCAGCACGCCTGCTGGCAACTCATCGCCTTGCGTCAGCTTCTTGCGCTTTTCTTCAAAAGCCAGGTCGAAGCTGTGGCGGGTCTGTTCCAGCGAGTTTTTGATGGATTCCAGTTGCGTGGCGACTTCGTCATCGGCAGGACGGATGTCAAACCAGTGGAATTTCTCCACTGACGACAGGTAGGCCTTGTCGAGCTTGGTACCCTTGGCCAGCTTTTGGGGGCCGCCATTGGCAACCTTGCCGGTCAGCAGCTTCTCGATACGGTCAAACGCATCGGCTTCCACAATACGCAACTGGTCATTCAGGTCCAGGCGGAAACGCTTGAGCTCATCGTCAATGATCTGCTGGGCACGCTTGTCACGCACGATACCTTCGCGGGTGA
Organism: Rhodoferax sp. RT5P35; assembly: GCF_056521385.1. NCBI lineage: Bacteria > Pseudomonadati > Pseudomonadota > Betaproteobacteria > Burkholderiales > Comamonadaceae > Rhodoferax > Rhodoferax sp. RT5P35. The sequence continues at coordinate 11,529 of NZ_JBWMAX010000023.1, forward strand.
ACACCTGCACATCGATCACAGTGCCTTGCGAGCCCTGGTCTACGCGCAGCGACGTGTCTTTCACATCGCTGGCTTTTTCACCAAAGATGGCGCGCAGCAGTTTCTCTTCTGGCGTCAACGTGGTTTCACCCTTGGGTGTGACCTTGCCCACCAGCGTATCGCCGGGTTGCACTTCAGCACCCACGTAAATGATGCCCGACTCGTCGAGGCGGTTCAGTTGCTGTTCGCTCAGATTCGGAATATCGCGGGTAATTTCTTCAGCACCCAGCTTCGTGTCGCGAGCCATCACCACCAGTTCCTCGATGTGGATCGAGGTGTAGCGGTCATCGGCCACCACGCGTTCGGAGATCAAGATTGAATCTTCGAAGTTGTAGCCATTCCACGGCATGAAAGCGATGAGCATGTTCTGCCCGATCGCAATTTCACCGAAATCGGTGGAGGCACCGTCGGCAATCACATCACCCTTGGCCAAACGATCGCCTTTTTTGACGATAGGACGCTGGTGAATGTTGGTGTTTTGGTTGGAGCGCTGGTACTTGATCAGGTTGTAGATGTCCACGCCGACTTCACCAGCGGCCGCTTCCGCGTCATTGACACGGATAACGATACGGGTTGCATCGACATAGTCCACCAAGCCACCACGGGTGGCGGTCACGACGGTGCCGGAGTCCACTGCGGCCACGCGTTCGATACCGGTCCCCACCAATGGTTTTTCTGGACGCAGCACCGGCACGGCCTGGCGTGACATGTTGGCACCCATCAAGGCGCGGTTTGCGTCATCGTGTTCCAAGAAGGGCACGAGTGAGGCGGCCACAGAAACGATCTGGGCGGGCGAGACGTCCATGTACTGGACGCGTTCGGCACCGACCAAAATGGATTCGCCTTTTTCACGGGCCGACACCAGATCGCCAGAGAGTTTGCCTTCCTTGTCTAAGGCTGCATTGGCCTGGGCAATGACGTACTTACCTTCTTCGATGGCCGACAGGTAGTCAATCTCTTTGGTGACCTTGCTGTCAACCACCCGGCGGTACGGTGTTTCGATAAAACCGTATTCGTTCAGGCGGGCATACAGGGCCAAGGAATTGATCAGTCCGATGTTAGGACCTTCCGGCGTTTCGATCGGGCACACGCGACCGTAATGGGTGACGTGCACGTCACGCACTTCAAAGCCTGCGCGCTCCCGGGTCAACCCCCCCGGGCCAAGGGCCGATACGCGGCGCTTGTGGGTGATTTCAGCCAGTGGATTGGTCTGGTCCATAAACTGCGACAGCTGCGATGCACCGAAGAACTCTTTGAGCGCAGCGGAGATCGGCTTGCTGTTGATCAGGTCATGCGGCATGAGCGGCTCTTGCTCGGCTTGGCCCAAACGTTCTTTGACGGCCTTTTCAATCCGAGCCAAACCGGCGCGGTATTGGTTTTCAGCCAGTTCACCAACGCAACGAACGCGGCGGTTACCCAGATGGTCGATGTCATCGACTTCACCACGGCCATTGCGGAGATCGACCAGGATCTTGACGACGGACAAAATGTCTTCGTTGGTCAGCACCATAGGGCCGGTGGATTCGTTGCGGCCCATCTTGGCGTTGAACTTCATCCGGCCCACGCGCGACAGATCGTACGTATCCGGGTTGTAAAACAGGCGTTGGAAAAGCGCCTGCACGGCGTCTTCTGTCGGTGGCTCGCCTGGGCGCATCATGCGGTAAATGGCCACACGCGCAGCGAACTCATCCACGGTTTCGTCGCTACGCAGGGTTTGCGAAATGTACGCGCCCTGGTCCAGCTCATTGGTGTAGATGCACTGCAAGTCCTGTACACCTGCGGTACGCAGTTTCTTGAGCAGCAGTTCCGTCAACTCTTCGTTGGCCTTCGCAATGATTTCGCCGGTATCGCTGTCGACGATATTCTTCGCGACAACACGGCCCACGAGAAAGTCTTCTGGAACGCTAATGTGTGTGGTGCCGGACTGTTCGAGATCACGGGTATGGCGAGCGGTAATCCGCTTGTCTTTGGCGACTGCGACTTTGCCGGTTTTGTCCGTGATATCGAAACGTGCGACTTCGCCACGCAGGCGCTCGGCCACAAATTCCATTTGTGCGCCGCTGTCCATCAGACGGAAATTGTCGTTAACGAAGAAGTTCGCCAAAATGGATTCTGGTGTCAGTCCAATGGCCTTGAGCAAGATGGTGACGGGCATTTTGCGCCGACGGTCCACCCGGAAATACAGCACATCTTTGGGGTCAAACTCGAAGTCGAGCCAGGAACCACGGTAAGGAATCACGCGCGCAGAGAAGAGTAACTTGCCCGAGCTATGGGTTTTGCCCTTGTCGTGTTCGAAAAATACGCCAGGAGAGCGGTGCAATTGCGAAACGATCACGCGCTCAGTGCCGTTGATGATGAAAGAGCCTTTTTCCGTCATGAGCGGTACTTCGCCCATATAGACTTCTTGCTCTTTCACTTCCTTGACAACTTTGGACTGAGATGTCGAAGACTCTCGGTCGTAAATGATGAGCTGGACCTTGGCCCGCACGGCGGAGGCAAATGTCAGGCCCCGAGTCTGGCATTCGCGTACATCAAAAGCAGGCTTGGCAAGGTTGTACTCCACGTACTTCATCTCGACAAAACCATTGTGCGAAACGATGGGGAAGGCCGCATCAAATGCGGCTTGCAAACCCTCTACCGTGCGCTTTTGAGGCGCGAGATCTGCTTGCAAAAATGCGGTGTACGCATCTTTTTGCATTTGCAATAGGTAGGGGACTTCGAGCACGCTGTCGCGGCTGCCAAAATTTTTACGAATGCGTTTGCGTTCGGTGTACGTATAAGCCATGAGATCTCCGGGGGCAAGGACTTGGGAGTCCTGGGGGGGCCTGTCAACTGTCGTGTTGCACACCATGCGCAACGAACTTGGCGGTTGGCCACTACCAACCATGGCGGACGATTGCGCATTGCACGCAATCCGAACCAAGGCATCTTCTGCAGTCGGGGCCAGAAGACACTGAAAAACAGATTTCTAAACCTGCTTTTCAGTGCTCTCTTACAAGCACGAAAGGCTGGGAGCTCCTGTAGGAGCACCCAGCCCTCGCTTGCGAATGAATTACTTCAGTTCGACTTTAGCGCCAGCATCTACCAGCTTCTTCATGGCAGCATCAGCGTCCGCCTTAGAGATGCCTTCCTTGACGGCCTTGGGAGCGCCATCCACCAGATCCTTAGCTTCTTTCAAGCCCAGGCCAGTGATTTCGCGAACAGCCTTAATGACCGACACCTTTTGGGCGCCAGCTTCGAGCAGAACGACGTTGAATTCGGTCTTCTCTTCAGCAGCGGCAGCAGGACCAGCAGCGGCGGCAGGGCCAGCCATAGCGGCGGCGCTTACACCAAACTTCTCTTCGATGGCTTTCACCAGATCGTTGAGTTCCAAGACCGTCATGCTGTCAAGCGCGGTCAAAAATGCGTCTTTATCGAATGCCATTTTGATTTCCAGTTTTTTTAGTTGGGGACAGGCTGTGCATGTGCAAGCGGCTGTCCAACAAAGTTTTTGTCAATGCCGTCCGTAACCTGTGGGTTACGCCGGAGCAACCTCGGCAGCCGCTTCTGGGGCCGCTTCGATTGCTGGTTCGGTAGAACCTGCGCCTTTTTGTGTCGCCAACGCTGCCAGCACACGTGCCGTACGCGAAATAGGGGACTGCATCAAGCCCAACAACTGTGCCAACAAAACTTCCTTGGAAGGGATGCTTGCCAGTTGCTTAACGCCGTTCACGTCCAGAACTTTTCCACCGAATGCACCACCGCGAATCACCAACTTGTCGTTGGTCTTCGAGAATTCAGCTACTACTTTGGCAGCAGCTACGGCATCCACAGAAAAGCCATAGATCAGCGGACCGGTCATCTGGTCGGACACGATTTCAAAAGCACTGCCTGCGACAGCACGGCGGGCCAAGGTGTTTTTCAACACGCTTAAGGTCACGCCATTGCTACGCGCTGCTGAGCGCAATTTGGTCATGTCAGCGACCGTGATACCACGGTATTCCGCCATCACGAGCGTTTGAGCTTTAGCGGCGAGGCTGGTCACATCAATAATGACCGCTTCTTTCTCACTGCGATTAAGACTCAAGGTCTACTCCTTAAAATGTGTTGTCCGGCTGATTTCCATTCAACACGCCACTTTGCAGCGACCAACTGTTTCGGGAAACTTATTCCATCTGCAGCGGGATCGCCATCTGCGTTGGTTTTCACTGATTAAGTACAGACAAGCTGCACACCAACGGTCTTGGATGGCTCGCCAAAGTTTTGAGACTCCAGCGACCCACCACGTTGAAGCCTCTTTTATGGAGGCTTCAAATTTTGCGATTACGCTACGATGGTTTGTGTGTCGACGCGAACGCCCACACCCATCGTGCTCGAAACCGCCACTTTGCGTAAATACAAGCCCTTGCTTGACGCTGGCTTGGCCTTGGTCAAAGCATCGATCAACGCAGCCAAATTGCCTTGCAACTTATCGGAGTCAAACGAACGACGGCCGATGGTGCTGTGCACAATACCGGCCTTGTCGACACGGAACTGGACCTGACCTGCTTTTGCGTTCTTGACGGCCGTAGCGACATCTGGTGTAACCGTGCCAACCTTAGGGTTAGGCATCAGGCCGCGTGGGCCCAGAATCTGGCCCAAAGTACCCACAACGCGCATGGCGTCAGGAGCAGCGATCACGATGTCAAAAGGCATATCGCCCGCTTTGATCATTGCGGCCAGGTCGTCCATGCCGACGATGTCGGCACCAGCAGCCTTAGCTTCTTCAGCCTTGGCACCTTGGGCGAACACAGCAACGCGTTTGGTCTTGCCGGTACCGTTAGGCAACACGACAGCGCCACGGACCACTTGGTCAGACTTCTTGGCATCAATGCCGAGTTGCACGGCCACGTCGATGGACTCATCGAACTTGGCATTTGCGCACTCTTTGATGATTACCAAGGCATCAGCCAATGGGTACAGCTTGGTGCTGTCAATCTTGCCGACAAAGGCTTTTTGTTTTTTGGTCAGCTTGGACATTTACACACCCTCCACATTCACACCCATAGACCGGGCGGTGCCAGCGATCGTACGAACAGCGGCATCCAGATCAGCGGCCGTCATGTCTTTCATCTTGGTCTTTGCAATTTCTTCGAGCTGGGCGCGGGTGATCTTGCCGACTTTCGCGCTGTGCGGTGTCGAGGAACCCTTGTCGAGCTTGATGGCTTTCTTGATCAAAACAGTCGCTGGCGGTGTTTTGATAATGAAGGTGAAGCTTTTATCTGCAAATGCAGTGATCACCACTGGCAGTGGCAGACCTGGCTCAACACCTTGGGTCTGCGCATTGAATGCCTTGCAGAACTCCATGATGTTCAAACCACGTTGACCCAGTGCAGGGCCGATGGGGGGGGATGGGTTGGCTTTACCGGCTGGTACTTGCAGCTTAATAAAACCGACGATTTTTTTCGCCATTTTTTACTCCTTGCGGGTCTTAACGCTTTTGTCTACCGAAACTGGCGGACATCTGCTCCCCGGGGTTGCGACTCACTAACAACATCCACGCTGAGTCGAAAAACGTGGAATCCGTTCAATAAGGAAATTAGGTCTTTTATAGAAAGACTTACGTCTTTTCGATCTGGCTGAACTCCAGCTCGACAGGTGTGGCACGGCCGAAAATAGTGACCGAAACACGCACTTTGCTTTTTTCGTAGTTCACTTCTTCTACAGAACCATTGAAGTCGGTAAATGGACCTTCTTTGACCCGGACAAATTCGCCCACCAGGAACTCCACTTTATGGCGCGGCTTGTCCGTGCCTTCTTGCATTTGGCTCACGATTTTCTGCACTTCTGCTTCTGATATCGGGGCTGGGCGATTTTTTGCACCACCGACAAAACCGGTGACTTTATTGGTGTGTTTCACCAAATGCCAGGACTCATCGTCCATCACCATTTCGACAAACACATAGCCAGGGAAAAGACGACGCTCGGTCGTTTTACGCTGGCCATTTTTGATTTCGACAACTTCTTCGGTAGGAACTAGGATGCGGGCAAATTTCTGCTGCATGCCAGATTGAAGAATCCGTTCGGTGATATTGCGCTCGACTGCCTTTTCCATTCCGGAATAAGCATGCACTATGTACCAACGCAAGTCTGGATTTACAGGAGTCGCCGACGGTTCCGCCGCACTCATTTCTACAACATCAGTCATTACTTTTTCCAGCCCAGAATCAAGTCATAAAAAACCCATTCCAGCGTCTTGTCAGTTAGCCAGAGGAACAAGGCCATGAGCACCACAAAGCCGAAGACGTATAAAGTCATTTGTGTTGCTTCTTTGCGCGTAGGCCAAACAACTTTTTTGACTTCACGCCAAGCATCGCGACCAAACGCGACCAGTTGCTTGCCAGGCTCGGAGGACAAAAACACCACGACTGCTGCGGCTACGCCCACAAGCAAGGCCGCCCATTGGGCAATCTGCCCTTGTTTGCTCAGCAGATAAAAGGCGGCTAACGCACCCACCACCAAGACAGCAGACAAACCCAATTTGGCTTTGTCTGCGTTGGTGTTGATCGTCTCAACTTGTGAAGTGACCATTTTTGACGTTTTCCTGCTTCAAATACATGGTGTCTCTTGAGACACAGAAGCCCGTCAGGTCATGACGGGCTTGTTTGGACTAACTATGTGCCACCTTGAAGTTACCAGGTGGCAGGGGCGGAAGGAATCGAACCATCAACCTTCGGTTTTGGAGACCGACGCTCTGCCAATTGAGCTACGCCCCTACAAAATTAAGCAATGATCTTGGCAACCACACCAGCGCCGACGGTCTTGCCGCCTTCGCGGATAGCGAAGCGCAGGCCTTCTTCCATGGCGATGGGGTTGATCAGCTTGACGGTGATCGACAC
>NZ_JBWMAX010000238.1:0-1181 GCF_056521385.1 Rhodoferax sp. RT5P35
GAGGATGTGCAGATGGGACGACCACGGCAAAACTCTCAACAGCGGTGAGAGTTTTGCCTCGTCTTGGTAGGCTTCGAAAAACTGGCGCATGCGCCAGAGGTTTTGCGGCGAAAAGCCACGTACGCCGGGCTCGCTTTGCGCGATGTACGCAGCCAGTTGCACCACCGTTCCCTTGGCCCAGCCGTCGGCCTCGATCTTGTGGTGAAGGTAGGCGCCGATGCGCCAGTACAGGTCTATCAGTTCGGTATTGACAGCCAGCATCGCCCGCTGGCGCGCCGCATGGATCAGTTGGACGACTTCGGCAAAAGCAGGTTCGACCGGCGCTGGGGTTTTGGGCGGCTTCTTGGCCATGGGAAGTCCAGTATCTACTATCAAAATAAGAGCTTCTTGCGCCCATTCCATAAGCGCTAGAGGCGGATTTTCTTAAAATCTACCGCCTGCGCACCCGCCGCTGCGAATTGCGGGCGTGGGGCAACCAGCCGTGCCAGTGCCAGCGCGCCCACATCAGCAGGCCGCGCACCCATTCGTCGGCAGCGTAGGCGATGAAGATGCCGGGCAGGCCGAAATGGCGGCCCAGGAAGTACGAGCCCAGGCCCAGCACCAGCGCAAACGAGCCCAGGCTGGCGGCCACCGGGTAGATCACGTCGCCAGTGGCGCGCAGCGCGCCGGTGATGATCAGGTTGAAGGCGCGGCCCGTCTCCAGCGCCACGGCAATCCACAGCAGGGTTTGCGCGGCTTCGATGACATGCGGGTCTTTGGTGAACACGCGCATCAGCCAGGGCGCGGCCAACGCTGCCACCACGGCCATGCCGCCCGAGGCCATCAGTCCGTTGCGCAGGCCTTTGCGCACCAGTGCATGGGCCTGGTTGAACTGGCCACCGCCCACCAGCCGCCCCACCATGATCTCGCAGGCCCAGCCGATGGCCAGGCTGATCAGCAGCACGTAGCGCAGCAGTTGCAGGGTGTAGGCATGGGTGGCCAGTGCCACCACACCCAGCCGCGCGGCCCCGGCCAGCGACACCATGAAGGCGGCGCGGTAGCCCAGCTCGGCACTGGCACCGGGCACGCCGATGCGCAGCACCGGGGCCAGCACCCGCCAGTGCAGCTGCCACCAGTGGCGGGCGGTGGGTACCAGGGCCATGCGCTTGCGCCACAGCACCAGGTGCAGGCCCAGGCCCACA
>NZ_JBWMAX010000239.1:0-1179 GCF_056521385.1 Rhodoferax sp. RT5P35
GGACGCGCAGGGCGTGCAATCTGTCGCCCGCGCCCAGGGTGGCTTGCGTCAACGCGGCAGTGATGGCCTGGCTGGCCTGGGCCAGGTGGTCGATGCCATCCAGCGGCACACTGAGCTGGTGCCAGCGCACCACGTCCAGCGGCACAAACCGCGCCTCCATCTGCCCATTGGTCACGGTGACGAGTTCGCAGCCCTTGGGCCCAGTTTCATTGGCGTGGCGGCCCTGTAGGTTGCCGGGGAAGACGACGCGGGGCGATTCGCAGACCACCGCGCGGGTGTGCACATGGCCCAGTGCCCAATAGTCATAGCCCCTGGTTTTGAGCGTGGGGATGTCGGTGGGCGCGGAAGCGTCAAGGCCGCTGGCCCCGGTGAGGCTGGTGTGCAGCAGGCCGATGTTGAACTGGCCGGGCACGGCACCCGGGTAGTGCGGCACCAGGTCTTCGGGCACCTCGCGCTGCGGGAAGCTCTGGCCGTGGATGGCCACCCCCAGGTCGGGCAGATGCACCGTCTCGGCGCTGCGGCTGGAGAACTTTTTGACGTTGTCGGGCAGCACCATCTTGAAGGTGTCTTCGGTGGTCAGGCCCATCACGCCTACGCGGATACCGCCCACGTTGAAGATTTTGTAGGGCGCAAACATGCGCTGGCCCTGGTCGTAGATGTTGGCCGACAGCATGGGGAAGGTGGCCAGTTCGCGCTGCATGTTGAGCACGGCGCGGGGCTTGTCGACCTCGTGGTTGCCCACGGCCGTGGCATCGAAGCCCAGCAGGTTCATGCCCTTGAAGTCGGGCACGGCATCTTGCAGGTCGGATTCGGGCACGCCGGTGTTGATGTCGCCGCCGCTGAGCAGCAGCATGGAGCCACCGGCGGCGGCCACTTCCTTGCGCACCTGGTCTACCACGGTTTTCTGCGCCGACATGCCGTACTCGCCATCGCTGTTTTTCCAGAACCGGCCATGGTGGTCGTTGGTGTGCAGGATGGTGATGTTGTAGGTTTTGTCCTTCTCGGGGCCGGGGGCCAGGGAAGTGCAACCGGCCAGTGCGGCGACCAGCAGGGCGAGGGCGAAACGGGTGGGTGGTGTGCACATGGAAGCTCCGGTTATCAGGTTTTGGGTCCGCGCAGCTCGGCCATGCGCTCGTCGAAATAGCTTTGCACGGTGTAGCGATCGGACAGCACCACATC
>NZ_JBWMAX010000240.1:0-1178 GCF_056521385.1 Rhodoferax sp. RT5P35
CGCTGCGCCAGGGGCACGGCCAGTAGCGTGTCGCGCAGCGCCATGGGGGTATCGGCAAAGATGCGCGCGTCCATCAGCCGGGGGGGCTGCTCCATCAGCGGGGTGAAGTCCATCTGCGCCAGGATGTCGCGCCCCAGGTGCACGCCCGGCGCGATTTCCTGCAGCGCCAGCCCCTGCTGCGTGAGGGCAAACACACAGCGCTCGGTGACGAACAGCACCTGCTGGCCGCGCGCGACGGCATGCGCCCCGCTGAAGGTGCGGTGCTCCACGGCGTTGACGAACTTGTGGGTTGTGCCATCTTGCACGATGCGCAGCAGCCCGCCGTGGATCTGCAGCTGCAGCCGCCCGGCGGTGAAGGTGCCCACGAACACCACCTTTTTGGCGTTCTGGCTGATGTTGATGAAGCCGCCCGCGCCCGCCAGTTTGGGGCCGAACTGGCTGACGTTGAGGTTGCCTTCGCGGTCGGCCTGGGCCAGCCCGAGGAAGGCGATGTCCAACCCGCCGCCGTCGTAGAAGTCGAACTGGTAACCCTGGTCGATGACCGCATCGGTGTTGGTGGCGGCGCCAAAGTTCAGGCCGCTGGCTGGTACCCCGCCCACCACGCCGGGCTCGGCGGTCAGGGTGATCAGGTCGGTGATCTTTTCTTCGGCGGCCACGCTGGCAATGCCCTCGGGCATGCCGATGCCCAGGTTCACCACGCTGTTGGCGCGCAGCTCCAGCGCGGCGCGGCGGGCGATGATCTTGCGTGCGTCCAGGGCCAGCGCCTCGGCTTGGCCCGCAGGGACGCGCAGGCTGCCGCTAAAGGCCGCGCTGTAGGGTTCGGCATAGGTCTGCCAGTGGTTCTCGGGCCGGGCCAGCACCACGCAGTCGACCAGCACGCCGGGGATCTTGACCTCGCGCGGGTTCAGCGAATGCGCCTCGGCAATGCGCTCCACCTGCACGATCACGATGCCACCCGCGTTGCGCGCCGCCATGGCCATCGACAGGCCGTCCAGCGTCAGCGCCTCTTTTTCCATGGTGATGTTGCCCGCGGTGTCGGCGGTGGTGCCGCGCAGGATGGCCACGTGGATCGGAAAGGCCTTGTAGAACAGGGCTTCCTCGCCGCCCAGGGTGGTCAGCTCCACCAGTTCGTCCACGGTGCGGCTGTTGAGCTTGCCGCCGCCAAAGCGCGGGTCTAC
>NZ_JBWMAX010000241.1:0-1177 GCF_056521385.1 Rhodoferax sp. RT5P35
CGTTGTCTTCCACCAGCAGGATGCGGGCCCCGCTGCGCTGCGCCAAGGTGCGCATGGTGAGGGCGGTGGCCTGGGTGTCGGGGGCATCGTCGGCACGCGCGCCGCGCTTGCGCCCCATGGCCGAAATCATGGCATTGAACAGCAGCGAGGCATTCACCGGCTTGACCAGCAGGTCTTCAATGCCCGCCGCCTGCGCGCCCTGCACCACCTCTTCACGCCCATACGCGGTCACCAATATCGGCTTGGGGCTGGATGGCAGCCCCAGCGCGGTGATGGCGTGCGCGGTTTGCAGTCCGTCCATGCCCGGCATCTGCCAGTCCAGCATGGTGATGTCAAACGGGTAGCCGCCTTCGGCCGCTTCGCGCACTGCCGCCACGGCTTTGGTGCCGGAGTCCACCGAGGCGACGTCAAAGCCCATGCTGCGCAGCATGTCTACCAGCACCAGGGCGGCGTGGGCGTTGTCGTCGACCACCAGCACGCGCCTACCGCGCATGTCCAGGTCGGTCAGCGCCGGGCGTTCGATGTCTTCGCCCAGGCCGAGTTGGGCGGTGAACCAGAAGGTGGAGCCTTGGCCGTAGGTGCTTTCTACCCCGACGGTGCCGCCCATGGCTTCGGCCAGGGCTTTGCTGATGGCCAGGCCCAGGCCGGTGCCGCCGTATTTGCGGGTGATGGAGCTGTCGGCCTGTTGGAAGCTTTGGAACAGGCGGCTGATTTGTTCTTCGGTCAGGCCTATGCCGGTATCGCGGACTTCAAAGCGCAGCAGGGCGCTGTCGTCGGAACCGGCTTTCAAGCGCACGACCATGCTGATTTCGCCGCGCTCGGTGAATTTGATGGCGTTGTTGGCGAAGTTGATGAGGACCTGGCCCAGGCGCAGCGGGTCGCCGCGCAGGCTTTGCGGGACTTCGGGGGCCACGTCGCAGACCAACTCCAGGCCTTTGGCGGCGGCTTTCTCGGAGACGACGTTGGCGACGTTCTCCAGCAGTTTGTCTAGCGCGAAGGGGAGGTTTTCTATGGAGAGCTTGCCGGCTTCGACCTTGGAGAAGTCCAGGATGTCGTTGATCACGCCCAGCAGGTGCTGGCCGGACTGGCGGATCTTGGCCAGGTAGTCGCGCTGGCGCGGGTTGAGTTCGGTTTTGAGGGCCAGGTAGGACATGCCGATGATGGCGTTCATGGGGGT
>NZ_JBWMAX010000242.1:0-1177 GCF_056521385.1 Rhodoferax sp. RT5P35
CCCCCCATACCCGGCATTTCAGCATCCAGCAAGATCAAATCGGGTGGCGATTCACGGGCCAAACGCAAGGCTGTTTGACCGTCTAAGGCAAAACGCAGCTCGGCCACGTTAGACAAAATGCGACTCATACTGCGAATGATTATCAGATCATCGTCTACCAATAGAATGCGGCTATTCTTCATTGCTCGACCTACTTAGTGGTTCTATAGCGGCTAGTATGTCGCTTCATTTTGGAGGTTTTTCAAAATTTGATCATGATTCGAATCATGAATAATCCACCGGTAGCCCTGTGAGAAAAGTCCAGCAACCAGGCCTGCGCCGACTGCGCCGGCAGCTCAGGACTACAGAAACTACGCTCACTTACGATTGAACGTTGAGGGCTCCTGGCTTTTGACAATGCAGCGCATTGCACTGCCAAAATTCATGCAGGGAATGGGAAGGGGCATGGACGACCACCTCGGGCGGCCTCCCCAAGACTGTAGATCGGTCGCGAGACACTCGTTGGCCATCCTGCCCGCGCATGGGCCCATCTGAACCCTCCCATGAAAGCGCGCCCCATAGCGCGTCTTTCTGTAGCTAATGCAATGCTGATTAAGGTCCACGGTCACCGAGGCTGAAGCGTTACATGACGATGAAACAACAGACCCTTGCGATGGCAGTCGACCAAGAAGCGGGATTCGCTCAGCACCGCAAACCGACCCGGCGCGATACGTTCCTGCAAACGATGGAGTCCATCGTGCCTTGGGCGGCTCTATGCGAAGTCATCGAACCGCACTACCCCAAGGCGGGTAATGGCCGCCCGCCCATCGGACTGGAGCGCATGCTGCGCATCCACTTCCTGCAGCACTGATTTAACCTGGCCGACCTGTCGTGCGAAGAAGCCCTGTACGACAGCGCCAGTCTGCGCCACTTCGTCGGCATCGACCTGGGGCGCGAGCCCGTGCCCGATGCCACCACCTTGCTCAAGTTCCGCCGCCTCTTGAACGAGCACAAACTGGGCGAGGCCTTGTTTGCCAAGGTCGGACAAGAACTGCAAGCCCGGGGTTTCAAAGTGAACACCGGCACCATCGTGGATGCCACCCTGATCAGCGCGCCCAGCTCCACCAAGAACGCAGACAAAGCGCGCGACCCCGAGATGCACCAGACCCGCAAGGGCCAGGAGTGGGACTTCGGCATG
>NZ_JBWMAX010000243.1:0-1177 GCF_056521385.1 Rhodoferax sp. RT5P35
CCCTGCACGGCATCGGGGTGAAACAAACCATCCAGCCTGGCGATGGTGGCCGGGCTGAGCGCCACCTGCGCCGCATCCAGGTCTTCTGCCGTCTGCGCCCGTTCGAGCAAAAAGTCGAACAGCCGCAGCAGATCTTCGCGGCCCGCCGCGGTGTACCGGACCTGGTATTCGCCGGTCATCCGAGCAGATTTTTGCGCCGCGCATCCAGCCGACGCTGCAACTCAGAATGCACGGAAGCCGCACTGTAGTAGGTGCCGGTGCTGCGCGCATCCTCGCCCGCCTGCAGGCCCCGCGCTAGAAATTCCGCCTGCACCTGGCGCCGGTGGATGGCTTCGCGCATGGCGGTTTCGATCAGGCCGGTCAGCGTCTCGCCGTCGCGCAACACGCTTTCGGCGGCCAGGCGCAGCGCGGGTTCGACCCGCAGAGAGGGAAAGGTGGCGGTTTTCATGGCGGCAATGCGTTGCAGTTGCGATGCGTTGAGTGTACCGATTGTTTACCGTTCGGCAACACCGCGTTTCCCTGACTGCCCCTTCCAAACCTGCCCGTACACCCCATCTACCCAAATCCGGCCTACCAGCCCCACCCTTTTTTTGGATATTGCCTTCATGCCCTCTTTGTTCGACCCCATCCAGATCGGCAACTTCACCGCCCCCAACCGCATTTTGCTGGCCCCGCTGACGCGCGGGCGGGCGACGCGCGAGCATGTGCCCACCCCCATGATGGCCACCTACTACGCGCAGCGGGCAACGGCGGGGCTGATCATCACCGAGGCCACCGGCATCAGCCGCGAAGGCACCGGCTGGCCCTATGGCCCCGGCATCTGGACGGCTCCGCAGGTCGAGGCCTGGAAGCCGGTGACCGACGCGGTGCATGCGGCGGGCGGGCGCATCCACATGCAGCTCTGGCACATGGGCCGGGTGGTGCACCCCAGCTTTCTGGGCGGTGCGCAGCCGGTGTCGGCCTCGGCCACCACGGCCCCGGGCGATGCCCACACCTACAGCGGCAAGCAGCGCTACGCCCAGGCGCGGCCCCTGGCCCTGGACGAAATCAAGCGCCTGCTGGACGACTACGCCCACGCCGCCCGCAACGCCATGGCGGCGGGTTTTGACGGGGTGCAGGGGCACGCCGCCAACGGCTACCTGAGCGACCAGTTTCGGCGCGACAACAGCAACCTGCG
>NZ_JBWMAX010000244.1:0-545 GCF_056521385.1 Rhodoferax sp. RT5P35
CATGGCTTTCGGCATTCAGCACACGGGGGGTGGCACGGGTCAACAACGACGGGATCGACATGATTTTTCTCCTCCACTCCCTTGCGGAAGCGCTTGATGGGCCAGATAAACGCTGCAAAAACTGCAGCACATGGGGTTGGGTGCCCCGGGATGGGCCGGGTACCAACGAAAGATGGGCCATGGTCCGCGTCCTCAAAATTGGCGAAGAATGGCGGGCACCAGCGGCCCGATTTCTTGTTTGGCCGGGCCATCTCGTGTAGCCTCGACCGGGTTTGCGCGGTGCGGTGGCAAACCGGCCACGGTGGTCGCTTTGGCGGCGTCTTCAGGCGCCGACCCCAGACCCAGGGCCACCAGTGCATGGCGCACGCCACCAGGTTCGGCCAACGAGGGCAGCATCCGCCCGGCGGTGCCGGCCAGCAGCGAAGTGCAGCGCCCGCCCAAACACCTGGCTCGCGACGGCAAATCGTTTCTCGACATCATTCCCGTCAGTAGCGACATCGCCTCGGCCACGGAAGAAACCCGTGTGAGCGACCGCCTGTTGCCCG
>NZ_JBWMAX010000244.1:555-1176 GCF_056521385.1 Rhodoferax sp. RT5P35
CCGACGGTGCCTGGCTTGCCTCGGCAACCGGTGCAGGCGGCGGCAGGGTTTCGGAGCGCTCAAACGGGGAAAATGGTTCAAAGTTCATACATATGTCCTTGACAATCGGGCAATCAAGTCGGTTGATACTGCAGAGACGGACTTTCCTCTGTTGGCCCGATCCCGTCCTTAGGCCTTCTGAAGCCAGCCTGAAACATTCTGAAACCGTGCATAACTGCACAGAACCGCCAAAATTCAGGCGGTGCGTTACATTTGAAAACCGACATCCAGGGGAGTTTTGTTGTTAAACAGTTACAGATTTGGCCGCTTCGAGGTGCGTCCCTCCCAGCGGGTGGTGCTGGTGGACGGAACCTCCTTCAGCCCCGGCGCACGGGCCTTTGACGTGCTGATGGCCCTGCTGCACCACCGCGAGCGCGTGGTGTCCAAAGACGAACTGCTGGATCTGGCCTGGCCCGGCCTGGTGGTGGAAGAAAACAACCTGCAAGCCCAGGTGTCGGCCCTGCGCAAGCTGCTGGGGCCGCAGGCCATCGTGACCATTCCGGGCCGGGGCTACCGTTTTGCGCTGGAGCCCACCAATACCACGCCCAACACCACGCCCGATGCCACGCCTGCAGCCACGCC
>NZ_JBWMAX010000245.1:0-832 GCF_056521385.1 Rhodoferax sp. RT5P35
ATTCCAGCGCCAGCCACAGCAACTTCTGGGTCGCGCTCATTGTTGCTCCGGCCATCATGGCCGTGCTGGGCGTCTTGCTGGACCGCTACGGCTTTCGCCTGCTGCAAGACCGCGACCCGCTCAGCGTGGTGCTGGTGACCTTTGGCCTGCTGCTGATCATCGAAGACTTTGTGCAAAGCGTGTGGGGCAAGAGCAACCTGTCGGTGGCGGCCCCCGAGGCATTGAACACCTCGGTCGATCTGCTGGGCACGCCGGTACCCGCCTACCGGCTGGCGGTGATTGCCGTGGGTGCGCTGGTGGCGCTGGGCCTGAGCCTGTGGCTGCGCTATTCCAAGGTGGGCCTGTTTGTGCGGGCGGCCAGCACCGACCCCACCACCACCGCCATGCAGGGGGTGAACACCGACGTGCTCAGCGCCGGGGTGGTGGGCCTGGGCACCGCGCTGGCCGGGCTGGCCGGGGTGGTGGCCGCGCCGTTTCTGTCGCTGTCGCCGTCCATGAGCAGCGACGTGATCATCGATTCGTTTGTGGTGGTGGTGGTCGGCGGCCTGGGCTCGCTGATAGGCGCCTTTGTGGCGGCCATGGCGCTGGGCATGGTGCAGGCGCTGGGGGCCGTGTACCTGCCCGACCTGTCGGCGGTGCTGCCCTTCGTGATCATGGTCGCCATCCTGATCTGGAAACCCGCTGGCTTTGCCGGCAGCCGTACTTGAAGAGAGAGACTCACATGACGATCAAACGAATTGGCCTGGGCACCGTCCTGGCCCTGGCGGTAGGCGCCGCGGTGGCGATGGGGGTGAGCTCGGGCACGGTCTTGTCCCTGCTGACGCAGGCCATC
>NZ_JBWMAX010000245.1:842-1176 GCF_056521385.1 Rhodoferax sp. RT5P35
GGCAGCCGCACCTGAAAGGAATTCAACATGTCTATCCAACGTATCACTCTATCCACCGCAGGCGCATTGGGCGTGGGGGCCGTGGTGGCGACCACCGTCACCTCGGGCACGGTCTTGTCGCTGCTGACCCAAGCCATCATCTACGCGGTGTTTGCCAGCGGCGTGGGTCTGCTGCTGCGGCAAAACGGCATGGTCAGCTTTGGCCACGCGCTGTTCTTTGGCGCGGCGGGCTACGGCGTGGGCCTGCTGCTGCAGATGCAGGCCATGCCCGCCGAGGCGGCCATGCTCGTCACCCTGCTGGTCTTGACCGCCGTGGCCTTTGTGATGGGCCTGG
>NZ_JBWMAX010000246.1:0-1175 GCF_056521385.1 Rhodoferax sp. RT5P35
GCCGCCAATGCGGGATCGGTGATGCCCACCTATTCCATGCCGGATGCCCCCTTGACGTACGACGGCATCAGCTTCGAGCAAGTGGGCGCGGGCTTCAGCAAGCAAATGCTGACCGACCTGCTGCGCACAAAAATGGGCTTCAAAGGCGTGGTGCTGTCCGACTGGGCCATCACCGAAGACTGCAACGCCATCTGCACCAACGGCACGGCCCCCGGCACCGCACCCTCGTTCGCCAACTTCGGCACGCCCTGGGGCGTGGAAAACCTGACCAAGGCGCAACGCTATGTCAAAGCCGTGAACGCCGGCATGGACCAGTTTGGCGGCGTGACCGACACCAGCCATCTGATCGCAGCGGTAACAGCAGGCACCCTGACCGAAGCCCGACTGGGCGAATCGGCCTACCGGGTGATGCTGCAGAAATTCCAGCAGGGCCTGTTTGAAAACCCCTACCTGGATGCGGCCCAGTCGGTGGCCACTGTGGGCAACGCAACCTTCAAGGCAGAAGCCCTGGATGCACAGCGCAAAGCCCTGGTGTTGCTGGAAAACAAGAACAAGGTGTTGCCCCTGGCCGCCAGCGTCAAAAAGGTCTACCTGTATGGCGTGGAAGCCAGTGTGGCCGCCCAGTACGGCCTGACCGTGGTGGCCACGCCCGAGGAAGCCGATGTGGCCATTGTGCGGGTGAGCGCACCGTATGAAACCCTGCACCCCGGCTACATCTTTGGCACCTTCCAGCACGAAGGCAGCCTGGCCTACGCCGATGGCAATGCCGACTACGAGGCCATCAAGGCCGCCAGCGCCAAGGTGCCCACCATCGTGACGGTCTACCTGGACCGCCCGGCCATCCTCACCAATGTGCGCGACAAGGCCGCCGCCATCCTGGGCAACTTCGGGGTCAGCGATGTGGCGCTGTTCGATGTGCTCACCGGCAAGGCCAAACCGCAGGGCAAGCTGCCTTTTGAGCTGCCCTCGTCCATGGCCGAAGTGGAAGCCCAGTTGTCGGATATGCCGCACGACACGGCGCATCCGCTGTACCCGGTTTTCCATGGGCTGGCGTACTAAACTGTAGCCATCTCTGCCTGCCGCTGCACGCAGCGGCAGGTCTGTAAAACCATGGATACCCGCTATAAAACCGTTTCCAACACCATCGCCCGCAAGCAGCTGCAGTATGCGGATGC
>NZ_JBWMAX010000247.1:0-639 GCF_056521385.1 Rhodoferax sp. RT5P35
GCCACCTGGGTGCACTGCGGCGATTCGCGTCTGTACGTGGTGCGCGACGGCGCGCTGCTGACCCGCACGCGCGACCATTCCTATGCCGAGCAGCACCGTGCCGAGGGCGGGCCGCAGTTGCCCCATCTGGTGAACCGCAACGTGCTCTACACCTGCCTGGGATCGCCGGTCAAACCCCAGTTCGACATCACCGGCCCGGTGGCGCTGCACCAGGGCGACAAAATCATGCTGTGCTCCGACGGCCTGTGGGACAACCTGGACGATGCCACCATCGTGCGCGGCCTGGCCAGCGCCCCGGTGTCGCAGGCCGTGCCCGACCTGGTGGAGCAGGCGCTGCGCAAGGGCGGTGCCCGCAGCGACAATGTCACCGTGCTGGCCATCGAATGGGAAACCCCGGACATGTTCGAGTCCACCCGGGGCATCTCCACCGACACGATCCAGCCGGGTGTGTTTGCCTCGTCCATCCAGCCGCACGGGCCCGAAAGCCTGATCGACGACCTGGACGATGCCGCCATCGAGCGGTCCATCGCCGAGATCAACGAAGCCATCCGCAAAGCCGCTGCGAAGCGAGCCTGAGTTCCCCCACGCCGAAACAGCGGGGTGTTTGTATGTTTTTGAAACCCACACCATGACCGAATT
>NZ_JBWMAX010000247.1:649-1173 GCF_056521385.1 Rhodoferax sp. RT5P35
GGTGGCCGTGCCACCCAGCAACTGCGCCCGGTGCGCATCACCCGCGGCTACACCATGCACGCCGAAGGCTCGGTGCTGATCGAGTTTGGCAATACCAAAGTGCTGTGCACCGCGTCTGTCGAAGAAAAAGTGCCTGGCCACAAAAAGGGCAGTGGCGAGGGCTGGGTCACCGCCGAATACGGCATGCTGCCGCGCGCCACCCACACCCGTAGCGACCGCGAGGCCGTGCGCGGCAAGCAAAGCGGGCGCACGCAGGAAATCCAGCGCCTGATCGGCCGCTCGCTACGCGCCGTGTTTGACCTGAAGCTGCTGGGCGAGCGCACCATCCACCTGGACTGCGACGTGCTGCAGGCCGACGGCGGTACCCGCACGGCGGCCATCACCGGCGCGTTTGTGGCGGCGCAGGATGCTGTCAACGTGCTGCTGCAGTCTGGCAAGCTCAGCGTCACGCCAATCCTCCAGCCCGTGGCCGCCATCTCGGTGGGCATCGTGCACGGCACGCCGCTGCTGGACCTGGAATACAC
>NZ_JBWMAX010000024.1:0-8882 GCF_056521385.1 Rhodoferax sp. RT5P35
GAAGTCACAAGGCTTGGCCGTGGAGCGCCAGCGGGCGCGCACGCTGATGCGCAGCGATGGGCTGAGGGCGCGCTGGCGACGCAAGTTCGTGCACACCACAGACAGCCGCCACGCACTGCCTGTGGCGGCCAATGTGTTGGCCCGCCAGTTCAATCCTGATACACCCAATCGCGCCTGGGTTTGCGACATGACCTACGTACGAACGCGCAGCGGCTGGTTGTACTTGGCTGTGGTGCTGGACTTGTTCTCGCGCAAGGTCGTGGGCTGGGCGATGGCATCGAGCATGCCCGCAGAGCTGGCGTGTGCGGCCTTGAGCATGGCCATTGCAAGCCGTCAGCCCGTTGCAGGCCTGTTGGTGCATTCAGACCGAGGCAGTCAATACGCCAGCCAGGCGCACACGGCCTTGTGGGATACCGGTCAAGGAGCCAGTACGAGAAACTACGCTTGGCGGCCCACTGAACTTTCCACATCCCCTATACGGATGTCCGAAAAAACTTGACCACGACAATGTCGGCTTAGTGCAAAGGTAGAGTAAAGAAATATAGAGGTGTAGACCCTGTCTTCGTTCTGTCATCTCCCAAAAGCAGACTCGATATCGATGACTTTAAGTCTGCATCTCGCTGCCTTCGCCCCTTGATTACGACCAGGATCTACCCATGCGTCTACGCGCCTTTTCTTTTGTAATCGCCACAGGTATCACAGTGCTAAGTGGCTGCGGTGGCTCCGAAAGTCCCGCTGCCACCATACCTGCCCAGCGCACAATCATCATGGTGTGGGATGGTTTGAGGCCTGATTCTGTAAACCCCACAGACACCCCCAACCTTTATGCACTCCGTCAGAGCGGTGTGCAATTTGCGGACAACCACTCGACCTATCCGACCTTCACGATGATGAACTCGTCGTCATTCGCTTCCGGTTCATTTCCTAAAACCAGTGGCTTCTACGGCAACACTTTCTGGACGCCACCGCAAGCGGGTGCGGCTCAGCCCATCCCCGTGGGTAAATCTGCTGCAGGTACCACGCAAGACTACAGCGCACCGGTCTTCACCGAAGACTATGCTGTCCTGACCACTCTCAACGACTACTACGGAGGACAGTTGCTGTTAGTCAAGTCGTTGTTCAAAACGGCACAGGATGCGGGACTCAAAACAGCAGCGATTGGTAAATCAGGTGCTGCCTATCTTCAAGATTTAGGACGTGGTGGATTCTTCCTGGATGAAAACACCGTGCTTCCGTTGACACTGGCCACCGAACTGCAGGCTGCCAATTTCGCGTTACCTGCCAATACCGGCTTCGCTTACCCTACCGGAACAATTTCCCTAGCTAGCGTGAACGGGAACCCCACCGTACGGGCCGGTGCTTTCACCTTTGCGCTACCCAATGGCCTACAGGCTAAAGATGCAACGGACAGCACCCAGGGTGCGCCAGAATCCAGTTCCAATCAGTACATGATGAAAGTCTTTACCGACTACATACTGCCGAAAAAGCTGCCCGACCTGTCTCTGATTTGGTTCCGCACACCGGACAATACCCAGCACGCCTACGGCCCAGGCTCGGCCAATTACCACAAGGCCCTGGCATCGCAAGACGCACGACTGGGTGAATTACAAGTTGGACTCAAAGCAGCGGGCTTGGATGGCACCACCAACATCATCGTGGTGTCAGACCATGCGCATAGCAATGTGTCTGGCCCCACCGCCTTGTTTCCGCTGCGGGCCATTACGGCGAGCACCTCTATTACCAGTGGCGTGACCAATGCTGTCTTGGGCTTGCCTGATCCAGTCAACGGTTTTTCGGTATCGGGTGATGTGCGCTCGGCAGATTTGTTGACCTATGCCGGATTCAAAGCCTATGACGGCTCCGGATGCAGCACTACACCCATGGCTGGCATAAAGTCCGACGGAACGGCCGTGTACGCAGTCAGCGTGGACACCACGGGTGCTTTGTGTGGCACTGCTAACACCAAATACCAAGCCATCAGTGCCACATTGCCAACACCGGTGGCCAGTTTCAAGGTGCCGACGACGATGCCCGCAACTGGGATTGTGGTGGCCGCCAATGGTGGCTCTGACTATTTCTACGTGCCGGACCACGACGCGACCACAATTGCCAACTTGGTGCGCTTCCTGCAAAGCCGCGAGGAATATGGTCCGATCTTCGTTGACAGTCGCTATGGTGCGCTCCCCGGCACCCTGTCTATGGCGATGGTCAATCTGGAGAACAGCAGTCGCCAGAATAAAGGCCAGCCCGATGTGGTGGTCAGCTTCAACTGGGATTCGCAGCAGCTGGTCAACGGCGTGCCTGGTATTGAGTTTGAGAGTTTCGGTGGGAACCGGGGAATGCATGGCAGCTTCAGCCCTATCGACGTGCACAACACGCTGATTGCCAATGGTCCTTTGTTCCGCTCTGGCGTCACCATCAGTAATCCGACCGGTAATGTGGATGTGGCACCCACTGTGGCATATATGTTGGGCCAATCCATGCCTGCAGCGGATGGTCGCGTGCTCAACGAAGCCTTGCTTAAGCCCGCCAGCACCGCATCGGCCGTGGTAAAGCCCAGCGTGGTCAACCCATCGGCACAGGCCACAGGCTTAACCTTCAAGTTGCCGACGGACCCAACGGGCGCAGCCATTGACACCGTGCGTACGGCAGGTAACTACTCCGTCAATCTGGTGGTGAAAGATCTGACGGTGGATAGCAAAACATACCGCTATTTTGATTACGCCCAAGCTGTACGCAACTGAAAACCCCAATACTGCATGAACTTTTCACTCAATAGGAGCGGCCCGCTATGGCGGCGGGCCTTTTTCTCTGCTGCTTTTTCGACTGTATTGGTTGCAGCAAGCGGTGCCAGCCCAGCCGCTACCAGCCTTGACTTTGACAAGACTTTTAACGCCGTAGCTGAACCTCGCCAACTGCATTTTCACGCAACTTACAAGCTGAATGGTGCCGTCCATGCTACAGAGCTGTGGCGTGATCGTGACCAGCGTTTGAAGCGGCGTACCGACGATGTAGTTGAAACTTTTGTTTTCAAACCCGCCAAAGAAACCGAATGGCGCATGGTCGTGCTAGATCTGAAGCACAAAGTGCGCACGGACATTGACCGTACAAACCTCTTCCGTGTAGGTCACTTCACCGACTGGTTTAGTCTTTCGCACGCATTGACGCGACCGTCCGGCACCTACCTGTTGGCAGCTACCAGCACACCCAAGAGTGCGGAGAAACCGGTCGCTGACTGCCGCTGGTATGCGCTGTCCCACAATGGCACCGACAGCAAGTTGTGCTGGAGTGCCAAAGCGCGGTTGCCGTTGATGATTACCGCCGCGAACGGTGCGGTGCAGTGGCGGGTCACACAACTTGATGTCAAACCCGTTCTGGTTGATACCTACAAAGTCATGGACTCTGGATTTGCACGCAACGATGCGAATGCCGATATCAACGACGATTGATGAAACCCTTGGGAAAGTCATGCATCGAAGGACGAGGCCAGCACCTCGGTATAAAAACTCGATGCTGCTCTTCAGCGCAGAACTCTGAAATGCTTACAACCGTAGTCAATAGAACCTAAGCTTGCGTTATTTCCTCCGCATTGCCTGCCCCACGGCCACACCCTGGAGGAACTCGACAAGTCCGTGGTCAACTTCCAATTTTGCGGCCAGCGCCCCGGCTTGCATCACATCACGCTCAGCCCCAAGGCGGAGTTGCAACTCCATTGCCTGCCGGTACCAGCGCTTAGCACGCCGTTGGGGCAAAGCGTTGCGCAGGGCCTCAATGCCATAGCGCATGCGCTTGGCGAGTATGCGTACCCGGTGTTGGCTATAAGGGTTATCGGTGTCCTTGCGAGCAAGCTTCAGTTGCCGGTGCATGCGGGCAATGCGAAGCCCGCTCCAATGCTGCAGGAAAACCGTCGGTTCACCCGCCCGCGCGCCGGTGGGTCCAGGTGAGGCCGCCAAGCCTTCCAACCATTGTGTGGTCGCCAACAAGGTGGCGCCCACTGCAGGCTCAAACAGTGCGTAGCGCACGGATTTACGCTGGAGGTCGGTAGCGTGCTGCAAGGTGTGTGTCATTGCCCGCCACGCGTCGGCACGTTGAGCATCCCCTGCCGAATAGGCCTCCGCAAGCTCCGGCAAGGTGTCGGTACAAGCGACATCCAGATCCCTCAGTTCGCCCAATAAGTCCAGCAGCAGTTGCAAGGGCTGCCAAGTTGGCACGGCGCCGAGAGCCAGGACGGGTTTGAACAGCCGCAATGCACTTCGGAAGCGCCGCCAACCAATCCGTGCCTGGTGCACTACTTCTGGATCATCCGAGGTGCGCACCGCGTTTAGATTCGTAGTGAACTGGTTGAACATTTCGCGCAAGACACTCGCTGCTGCCTTGGGAACGGATAAGTCTTTGGTGAGCGTGGGCGGATGGGCGTGTAGCGGAGTGTCCAGGCCGTTCTTTGCCAAGCGGTAACCCCGCTCCGATTTGCTCTGGGTCAGCGGCAACACGGCGATAGTGCGGGCAATCTGCTGAGCGATATCGAACAGCGCTGTCGGCGGGCCTGCCAGTAGCTCTAGCTCCAGTTCGCAAATGGGAGCATGGTTGTCACCCGCCGTGGTGTGTCCGATATCTAGGGCCACCTCGACCACGCTTGCGTCACGTCGCCGCACCACCCAACTGGTCCGGTCGAAGCTTGTAGCAAAGACGGCCACCAGCGCTGGAAACACCGTGCCGTCGGGGTCGATGCCGGTCCACGGCGTGGCTTGAAGGGCATCCAGCGCCAAGCTGGGGCTGGGCACGCTGACTTCCCATTCGCCCCGCTGACTCAACGCCGAGTTGCCTCGGCTACCGGTCTTGAGGGTCTGCAGCCAGTGCGGCTCTGCATCAGTGCCCACACGCCGTATCCGCAACGCGACACGCTGCTGGCGCAAGAGCTGATCCGCTGTGTCGTAGTAGACGTTGTGCAAATGCTGGTGCCTAGACTTGCGGTGCGCCAGGATGGGCACGCAGGCAAGTAGCTTGGCCAAGCTGGACGGATCGGACGTGGGCAGCGCCAACTTGAGTTCGATTTCCTGCGGGCTTGCGTTAAGAACGGCTGATTTCATAGGGTTTGCTAGACAGGCGAACCATTGTGACGAGATACCTCACCATTTGCCAACGCTGATCCATACACGGCATCGGCAACACTCCAGAACATTCTGGATGTCTGCCCCAGACCGTTCGGGTCAAGCTGTGCCAGCAACGCGCGAACAGGTTCCTTGACCCTGGCTAACAAAAGTACTTTGCCCATACTGTTCAAGCGTCGATCCAGTTCCAGCAAGCATTCTGCTGCGGTGCTGTCAATATCAGAGCTTTCTTCTAGGCTCAAGATCACCGATCGCACGGCGGGACGTGCACCGGCAAGCAGGGCGATGTCAGACACCACTTTTTCGGCACTTGCAAAAAACAAAGGAGCTTCAGGCCGCAAGATCAACAGTCCGGGCGTGATCAACGCATCTGAATGGCTGTCGAGCGCAACGTAGTTGCGGGATGTTGCCAGTTCTCCCAGTTCATGCAGGACTGGCTGCCCAAACCGCTGCAGTGCCGCGATCAGGGATAAGGCAATCGCGGCCAGCATGCCGTGCAATACACCAAGCAACAGCACCGCCGAAACTGCTCCCACCACCAACAGCCGGTCACGGTTCATTTTCCAAACAGCGACCAGTGGCCTGGGCGACAGCGCGTGCCACAGTGCAGAAATGACGGCCACTGCCAGCACGGAGCGCGGTAGCAAATGCAACATGGGCAAGGCCAGTATCAGTGCGAGGGCAATCACTACCAAAGCCACGACCCCAGACTTGCGGCTCTGCGCACCAGCCGCCGCGTTCGCTGAACTGGCGGAGAACCCTGCTCCCACAGGCATACCCTGCAGCAAGGCCGATGCGACATTGCAAGCACCCAGCACCAGTAGCTCCCGGTTCGCATCCAGGGTGTCACCGTGGGCCAGTGCCATGGTGCGCATACTGCCCCATGATTCGGCAAAAATCAGAACTACCAACCCAAACGCCAACTCTCCTAACCGTAGCCATTCCGCACGTGGTAGATCAGGAATAGACGGATGGAATCCAGGCTGTTGGATCGCGCCCACCTCTACGATACCCAGTGATGCGAAATCAAACCAGCGGGCCGCAACAATGGACAGCACGATTACCAGCATGGATGCTGGCAGCCGGGGCCAGCGCCTGAATCCCATAACCAACGTGGCGGCCGCCCCTGCGACCAGGGCAGTCGCCATATGAACCGATGTAAGGTGGGTAGCGATGTACATGAACAGATGCAAGGGATCGGAGGCCAAATCGTGGGGTATTTGTACACCCAGTGCATCCGGCAACTGCTTAACCACGATGGTGATGGCCAATGCAAATGCGAACCCACGCAGTACGGGACGAGACACAAACGCGGACAACATGCCTTGTCTGGCCCAGGCCAGCAGCATCAAAATTCCACCCGCAACGATTACCAAGCCCATCAAAGCCTGCATGTAATCTGCGGCATGGTCTGGTCCGGCAGTGACCTGTGTTGACAATACGGCAGCTGCAGCCAGTGTGGCGGTGGACGATGTGGGTGAGACGATTGCGAAACGGCTGCGACCAAAAACTGCATATATGGCTAGACCCACCATGGACGCAATTAACGCATGGACAACTGGCAATTGGGCCAGTCCGGCATAGGCAACGGCCTCCGGGATCAGCAACCCAGCGACGCACAGCCCTGCTGCAACATCGCCCCATGGTGAACGTTTATCTAAATTCAGTGGGACCATGGGTACAGACATACCTGCGCTATGCACGGAACATTCCATCGTCGTAAGCGTGGTCAAAAGTGGCGGCATCCTGCTCCACCTGCTGTGCGCATCCCAGAGATGCTGCTAACAGCTTGGCATGCCATTTCGGGCGGCTGGCGAAATCGACCAGTTCGTCCGCAATAGCGCTGCCCTGGCGGCCAGAACTGCGCAGCTGTCCCCAGGCCACGATCTGGCCCATGGTGGCGATGGTGCGTTGGATTTCGGTGATGGATTGCTTCGTCCCATCCAATGTGACCCGGTCTTCCAGTGGTTGAAGCCCTCGTAAGACATAAGATTTCTTGCCTATCGACACGTGCTGAAGAAAGGCCATCGATACGGCCTGAACACGCCGCTGAGTCACCACGATGCGCTGGGCTTCCGATGTCCATTTAGGTTGCTTGACTTTCACACGGAACACAAGTGCGGATGGCAATGCTTCCTTGAGGTCTAAAAGATAGTGGCCATCAGGTGCCCCTCTGCCATACACCAGGATTGCATAACGTTCTACTCCTAGGCTACCAGTGCCCGCAACGCGGCGTGCGACATCGATAACTCGGTAGAAGCCCGGATCGGACTGGGTGCATGCAAAACCATCCATAAATACCCGGACCTTGTCGCGCTGGCTGTGCGTCGCAGGCAAGGCTTTCTTACCATCTGTTTTTATCAGGCGCTTTTTACCTTTTGTGTGTGTATAGGCATTCAGAAACGAGGCGCGTTGCCGGGTGCGCAGTCCATCCAATAAGGTGCCGACCAGGCCGTGTGCGGTCTGAGGCTCAACCCAGTAAGCTTTTCCTAACGCCAGGGCAGTAGAGTACGCATCTAGAAATGCCGTACACAACTCCAACGCGTCAGCCGGTCCTACCCCCAAACTCTTCGCACCAACCCGCAGACTGGTCAGCATACGGACCAGATCCCAACTGGCTGGAGCCAGAATGGATTCATCGAAGTCATTGAGGTCGAAATAAGGAAGGCGGTTGTCTCCCTTGAAGCTACCGAAATTCTCGAAGTGGAGGTCGCCACATGACCACACCAGTGGAGCCGATTTAAAAATATCGCTTCGGGGCAATCGTTCGTAAAACAGATGGCATGTTCCGCGTAGGAACACGAAGGCATCGCCGCGCATCTTGCTGTATTTGCTCTCCAGCCTTTCTGGATCGCGCCCGGCGTTGAACTGGAGAATTTGATCTATTACATCCATATTTTCTCCGTTTACAGCCCAAGACTTGGCTCAAAAATAGAGTCTGAATTGCTTAGGCGCATTGCTACATTATGGGAGCAGGCAATCTGGCCGACGTTAATGACGTTGCCCCTGGAATCCGTACCCCTTAGCTGCTTCATTAATTAGCTGGTCTCTACTGCCTTAGCGGCATGCCAGTTTTCTTCGAACTGAACCGGGCTGCGGTATCCCAGCGTCGAATACATCCATGTCCGGTTGTACCAGAGCGGCCAGCCCACGGTTTCGTCCATGGCTTTGCGGCGCGTCTGCAGGCGCTGCCCGTGCAGCCGCTCCACCTTCAACGAGCCGAACAACGACTCGCTGCAAGCGTTGTCCCAGCAGTTGCCCTTGCGGCTCATCGAAGGCGTGATGCTCTAGCCGTCCAGCACGCTTGTGAACGCCTGGCTCGCATACTGGCTGCCCCGGTCGTTGTGGAAGATCAGCCCCCCGTCCTTTGCTGGATGTCGCTGGCCATGTCTGAACACATCAACCAGCCTACCACTTGCCAGCTGAACAGATCCATCATCACCGCCAGGGACAACTAACCCTTATGGGTGGCGATATGGGTGATGTCGCCGACCCACACGGTGTCGGGCACGCTGACCGCAAACTCACGGTTGAGCACGTTGGGGGCGATCGGCAAGTCGTGGTTGCTGTCGGTGGTGATCCTGAAGCGCTTCTTGCTCTTGCCTCGCATGCCATGGCACCGCATGAGCTTTTGCAAGCGCTGCCTGCCCACAGGGATGAACCGCCCCGGGTTTCGTGGAAGCCCGTTGGTTTAAGTCAGGCCGCCACCGTGGTGGCCTGATTGGCGAGTTGCCGGTAGTAGTTTGCCTCAGCTTCTGCAGGCGGGATGTATCC
>NZ_JBWMAX010000248.1:0-1172 GCF_056521385.1 Rhodoferax sp. RT5P35
GCCGCCTGGTCCAGGCCTAGCACGGCAGTGCAGATGGCCTGCGCATGGGCCGCAGAAAAATACAGCCCGGCGTTGTCCATGAACTTGGCGACCACATCGGCATTGGCCACCGGACGCTCGGGGTGGCCGCGGTTGACGGCCTCGCGGTGCACCCGCTGGCTGCCATCGCGCAGCACCACACGCACTTCGCCGCTGTAGTGGCGGGGAAAGGTGGCATCCGGGTCCACGCGGTACTGCACCTTGTCCATCAGCGCCTGGATGGCGGTGTCCAGATAGGCCTCAGGCAGCAGCTCTTTCAGCCCCAGGCGGCCACGCGCCAGGCCGCTGGCTACGGCATAGGGCAGGCTGAACTTGGCGTCGTATTCGTTCTGCGGGCGGCACTTGCGGGCGGCGGGTTCGCACACCAGCTCCACCGCCGCTTGCGGCACCAGCACCTCCACACGCTCGACCTCACCGATGTCCAGCCCGGGCAGCGCAATGGCGGCATCGGTAGCGGCATGGACAAAGTGGCACATGGCAAAGGGCTTGACGGCAATCTGCATCAGCTCCCACACAGGGGCGCGGCCATCGGAGCCCAGCCCGCGCGTGGCGATGTCCAGATCCAGCCTTGCGGGGTCACCCAAGTGGCTGCGGTACAGGCCGTAGCGCCCGGTATACGGGGCCTGCGGCGCGACGATGCCGTGGGCGGCAAAGCTGGCAGCGGTCAGCCCGGCCTGCGCAGCCCAGCCCGCATGCACGCGCTTGGTCCAGGCACCGTCTTCGATAAATTGCAGGCTGCCACTGGCCATGGACAAGGCCGCGCCCTGGGCGTGTACCAGCGCTGCTGCATCCAGCCCCAACAGCTTGCCCGCGGCTAAGGCGCTGGCAAAGGTACCCACCAGACCGGTGGGGTGAAAGCCCTGCTGGTGAAAACCGCCCTGCACCGCGCTGGCGATACGGGCCCCGGCTTCCACGGCGGCAATGTAAGCCGTCAACAAAGCGCCGCCGCTGGCACCGCGCTGCACCGCCAGGCTCAGCACCGCGGGCAGCACACTGACGCTCAGGTGCACCACACCGGCCATATGGGTGTCGTCGAAGTCCAGGCCGTGCATCAGCATGCCGTTGAGCATCACCGCGTCGCGCAGCCCCATGCGCTCGCCAAACCCCACCACACCCGCCGCACCCTGCACACC
>NZ_JBWMAX010000249.1:0-1170 GCF_056521385.1 Rhodoferax sp. RT5P35
GGATTTGTCGGCTTGCTCCACGACCTGGGTGGTCTTGCTGAACACCGAGCCGGGATGGGTCCACTGGCGGTAGCCCAGGTACATCAGGTACAGCGCCCCGGCGGTCTTCAGCCCGGCTAACAGCCATGCCGAGGTATGCAGCAAGGTGCCCAGCCCGGCCATGGCAATGCCCGACACCACAAAAACCCCTACCGCGCTGCCGACGGAACTGCCCAACAGCGTCTTGCGCAGGCCCCATGCCATCGTGTTGGACATCGCCAGCAGCACGGCTGGGCCGGGGGTGAACGCGGTCACCAGGGAAATGGTGATGAACAGGAGCCAGGCGGAGGGTGTCATGGGGCGTGCACAGTGCGGTGGGGGTTTACCAATTTACCCGATGCAGGCTTCAACCCCACGGAAGCCACCACCAGGCCGCCGCACCCAGCGCCACCCATACGGCCACGATGAGCACCGCGCCGATCCAGCTACGCGGCTTGGCCTTTTGGGCCTGCATCCACGCGTCGGCCTGGCCCCGGCAGTCCGCCAGCACCTCGGGCGGCAGCAGCCGGATGGTGAGCCAGATCAGGCCCGGCAGCAGCAGCACATCGTCCACATAGCCCAGCACGGGGATGAAGTCGGGAATCAGGTCGATCGGGCTCAGCGCATACGCCACCACCAGGCCGCCCAGCGCCTTGGCGTACCACGGCGTGCCCGGGTGCTGGCCCGCAAACCACAGCGTCACGCCGTCGCGTTTGATTCGCTTGGCCCAGTTTTTCAAGTTGTCGCTGATGCTCATGGGCGCAATTTTGTCAGAGATTCGCCTTATGTCCCTATTGTCACGGGCCTCTGCGGCGCGTCTCTGGCGCTTACCTACTTCAAGTCCCGCTTCTGGTCGACTTCGGGTGCCCATTTGGTTGAAATCTCGACCAGTCAGCAGACAGTCGGCCTCCCGACACTAATGACAGGTATCGGGCGGGCATTTTGAATTTCCGAAGACCCGGTTACGCTGCCAAACAGTCCTTCCGCCTGCTCATGCTTCTTCTTCACCAAAACCAAACTCCCAAGTTATGACACGTTGGAATCAGAACGACCGGATTTTGATTCGCAATGAATCGCTTGATTGACCGGAATATGCTGCCGCAGTCGCCGCAAGACCAATAGGTGTCGAGCCTGCACAGGTCTTTTTCAACA
>NZ_JBWMAX010000250.1:0-1169 GCF_056521385.1 Rhodoferax sp. RT5P35
TTTAACGGCTGGCCCCACATGCCGCCGGGCCGTGACTTTATCCCTGAATCCGCTCCAAAGCCCGCTCCAGGTGCTGCACCGTACGCGCCACGTTGTGCAACTTCTCCAATCCGAACAGGCCGATGCGAAAGCTTTGGAAGTCGGGCCCCTCGTCGCACTGCAGCGGCACCCCGGCAGCGGTTTGCAGGCCCTGGCCGATGAACTTCTTGGCCGACTGGATCTCGGGGTCGGTGGTGTAGCTCACCACCACACCGGGTGCCTGAAAGCCCGCTGCTGCCACGCTGGCCATGCCCTTGCGCACCAGCAGCGCACGCACGGCATCGCCCAGCGCCTGCTGCTCGGCGCGCAGTGCGTCAAACCCGTAAGCCTGGGCTTCGCGCATCACGTCGCGCAGCCGGGCCAGGGCATCGGTGGGCAGGGTGGCGTGGTAGGCATGGCCGCCGTTTTCATAGGCCTCCATGATGTTCAGCCACTTCTTCAGGTCGCAGGCAAAGCTGCTGCTGGTGGTGGATTCGATGCGCTCCCGCGCCAAGGCGCTGAGCGCCACCAAAGCGCAGCAGGGCGAACCGCTCCAGCCCTTTTGCGGCGCGCTGACCAACACGTCCACGCCGGTGGACTGCATGTCCACCCAGATGGCACCCGAGGCAATGCAGTCCAGCACCAGCAGGCCACCCACGCTGTGCACCGCGTCGGCCACGGCACGCAGATAGGCATCGGGCAGGATCATGCCGCTGGCGGTTTCCACATGCGGGGCGAACACCACGGCGGGTTTTTCGGCCAAGATGGTGGCCACCACCTCGTCAATGGGTGCGGGGGCGAACGGGGCTTGCGGACCTGCGCCTTGGCGGCGCGCTTTCAGCACCGTGCTGGACCGGGGGATCTGGCCCATGTCAAAAATCTGCGTCCAGCGGTAGCTGAACCAGCCGTTGCGGATGACCAGCACCTTCTGGCCGGTGACAAAGGTGGTTAGCGAGAAATCGATCTGCGCTTCACGCTCCTTGTTGTGCGTGAGCGAGGCGGCCAGGATGTCCACCCGGCCTTGCTGTAGCTCTGGGATGCGGGCGGCCACGGCCAGTTGCTTGAACACCGGCTTCACGCCCAGTTTCTTGGCGATGGCGTTGCCGATGTCCACCTCGTAGCCCACGATCTCGCGCGTTTTAGGGTCTACG
>NZ_JBWMAX010000251.1:0-1169 GCF_056521385.1 Rhodoferax sp. RT5P35
CCTACTTTGGCAACAGCCCACCGGCGGGATTTTTGGTGGCCTTTATCAGCCAGATCAAGGGCAAGGAGCAGATGACGTTTTTGGTCCATGAAGACCCGCGTGGCCGCTACATCTTGATCGAGAACGAAGGCAACAAGCTGTCCGCCTACCTGGGTCCGGCCCGCATGGCCGCGCAGTACCGGCGCTGCGATGGCCCACCCGCCGTGGCGGCACCCGCCGCCACTGTGGCGCCCGGCGCGGCCCCGTTCAGCTACGAGGTGTTTGCCACGCCGCAATTCAAAAGCCAGTTTGCCTTGATCTCCGCTTCGGTGCGCCAGGTGCCGTGGTTGGCCCGCATGGAGGGGCCGAACAGCCAGATCGCGCGGGTGAAAGTGGGCAACAAGGAGTATTTGCGCGCCGACCTGTGTAAGCCGCACGACTGCCACGACTACAACGTGCTGTTTCTCTACGCCCCGCAGCGCAATGTGCTGTACGCCCAGGTGCACCAGAAGGGCCAGGTTACGCTGCTGGGCGACCCACCCCGTGCCGAGGCCGCTGCTTTGGGCAAGTTGTGGACGGCGCAGTTTCGCAGCCCATAAGAAAAATAGGGATGAAATAGGCCTCTGACGCTTATTCCATGGGCGTGACAAGCTACTGAATCAATAGCGTTTGCCGGGCGCTGTGCACCGCCTGCGCCAGGGCCAGTCCGGCCGGAATACCTAGCAAACCCTGGCCCAGGTGGGGCGTACAGAGGTGGGCATGGTGCAGCGGGCTGGCATCGGGCGCATCGCTGATGCGTACCACGGGCATGCTCTGGGGCGCTGCCGCGCTCTCTTTGGCCAGCGCCACCCACAGCAGCACATCGCCCGGTTCCGGCTGCCACCCAAGCGCGGGCCGCCACTGCACCTGCAGCCCGGCCACGCGCAGCATGTCGGCGTAGCACTGGGCCACTTGTGCGGTGGCGGGGCTGGCCTGCAGCCACACGGTGCCGGCCTGGCCCAGCAGGTGGGCGGCCAGGCCGAGCGCGTTGACTGTGTCGCCGTCCACCTGCAGACCCTGGCCCTGGTCCGCACCGGCCTCGGTCAAAAACGCCATCTTGAAGTCCAGAAAGCCGCGAAACCCGTAGCGCTTGGCCAGGCGCACCACGGTAACCGGTTGGGTCTCGCAGTGCTGCGCCACCTCCTGGATGC
>NZ_JBWMAX010000252.1:0-1169 GCF_056521385.1 Rhodoferax sp. RT5P35
ATCTTTTCAAAGCGCTGGCCACTGAAAACCTGCGGGAGCATCACTTCCCGTGCCATCAGACCTTGCGTGGTGAGTACTCCAACCACAGCGGATATAAAAATCAGCCACCCGATACCACCAAATAGCGCAAATCCAACCATGCCGCCCACACAGACGATGGCCCGGTAGAGTTGACTCAGATGTAATAACTTAAAAAGAGAAAACCGGTCGCACAGAATTCCGCAAATCGGAAACGACAAGAACCGTGGCAATGTCTCCAGGAAAAATGCTGCCCCCGATAATGCGATGCTGCCGGTGGTCTGGAAAATCACCAATGGCACCAGAAAAAGCAATATCTGGTCCGCTAGCCTTGATAAAAATAGGGAGTAGAAGAACGACCGGTGTTTAATATCCATTAATTGAATGCCCCAATATTTGAATCCCGGCTATGCCGCCCATGTCCCGCAAGCGGGGATTGAATATGCCCATCAACACCAGAATTTCCTCTTATTTGAAAGTCTTGATTGCTATTTAAAAAGTAGCTGCTCACGCCCATTCCATCAGCACGAAAGCTACTTTTTACGCATAGGTCAAAACACAAATAAAAGCGCTCAGTCCGCGATGCGTTCGATGCGCACCTGCAGCGGCCCGGGGCGTTGCATCGCGGCCAGGCCGGTATCCACCCGACCCATGCGCACCAGCCCATCGGCGTACACGTTGTCGCCCGCAAAAAAGACCAGGTGGTTCAACGGCGCGTAGTAGGCGATGTCGCCCACCACCGGGTCCAGGCCCGCCGGTGCGCCCACGGTGGACAGCTTGCGCGGCAGGTCGCCAATACGCTCGACCTTGGCGAAGTCTCTCAAGGTGATGGTCAGTGGCAGCAGCGCCGCAAAGTCGCGGGCGGTGGCGTTGTCGGCCAGGGTGGCGGTGGCCACCTCACCTTGGACGTGCAGGCGGATCTTCATGGGCAGCTCCTGGGCAAAAACAGACGTGGCGAACAAGGCACAGACCCACAGCGCGGTATTGCGCAACCAGCGGGCTTTGCTATCGGAAGAGGTGTGGTGTGTGGGCATAACCTGCATTCTGGCGGCCCTTGCAGACCCCGACTAGATAATCAATGCTTACATAGTCTGTTAGTTTTTCTAAGCAATCTTTCAGGGAGACTCGCTCCATGGCACGACGCAACCTCA
>NZ_JBWMAX010000253.1:0-1169 GCF_056521385.1 Rhodoferax sp. RT5P35
GTCTATTCCTGATACATAGTGCATTGCGGCATATAAAGCCGCGAAGAGGCACAGGCTGATGCCCAGGTTTTTGAAAATGGAGGTCCAGTGCGAACCCGGTGCAATGGCCATTTCGAGCCGCGCCAACACGCTGCGCTCGGTGGGCGCAGCGGTTGCGGTGAGGTACCGCAGCCAGGCGTGGTAAGGAGCGTCCAGCCAGTGGCTGGACCACCGCCCCCATGGGCTCGGGCTGGGATTGGCGATGCCCATGCTGCCAAAGCGCCAATCATCGCGCCAGCGTGCCCGTTGGATGTGGTGCTGCACATGGCGGTTACCGCCGTTTTGGAGCAGGCTGCACAGCAGGCCCGCCGCCAATAGTCCGGCACCCATCATGGCTGCGATGTGCGTGGCTTCAGGCTGGGTGCGCAAGCGCAGGTTGAGCCACCACCACCACGGGCCCTCGGAGTCCCAGAGCCATACTATGGAGGCAGTGAAGGTGAGCCAGAACATAGCGAGGGGCCAGCGAAACGTGCAAGCGATGAGCAGCAACGCCAGCGCTGCGCCCCCTGTCCAGGCAGGCCCTTGCTGTAACACCAGTCCAAGCATCCCCGTGGCGCAGAGCCACAACACTACAGCGGTGGTGCGCAAGGCCCGTAATTGCCCTGGCACCAGACGGGCTGCGAGGGGCGTGTTTTGCGCCATCAGGCCACCGAACTGCTCAGCCCAGATGGCCAGTACGAGCATATCTGCACCGATGCGGGCGACCGTCCATGCGGCACGCGTTCCGGCCCACCATGCTTCGCCCAGGCCGACCAGCAGCCACAGCAGGGCGATCAGCCCCATCACCCAGCGCGCATGTGTGCTGTTCCGTTTTCGCCAGGGGCTCAGCACAATGTGGACGTAGGTGTTCATTGGGTCAGCTCCACAAACAACTCTTCCAGGTTGACCGGCTGCCAGTCCAGTGCCGGGTGCGGGTCTGGCCGTTGCGGAGTCAATAGCCGTACCAGGCAGCGTTCGGCTCCATTCCGCAAGGGTTGGCGGTGCAGCACGCTGAGCTGGGCTTGTCGGATGCACGCCTGCACTGCAGCACTGGGGCCGGTCAGGCTGCGGCAACTCTCCAGCAGGTCGTCCAGGGGCGCTTGCAGCGTGATCTGCCCACGGTGGAGGAATGCCACGCCAAAGGCCACGCG
>NZ_JBWMAX010000254.1:0-1169 GCF_056521385.1 Rhodoferax sp. RT5P35
AAAGGGTGTTCGTCGACACCCGACTGGGCGTGGAAGCAAGTTAACTCAGCGCAGTCACCGCCCGAGTGCTGCTATTGAGACTGGCGTTGTGCGGCGGCTCTTGACTCCTGGCACAGGTGGCGCTGGCTGCGTTCTGGTTTTGGCTGCGGGTGGCGTGATTTCTCTGTTTTTTTGATAGCTACCTATGCCCGTGGAATAGGCTCAGGTGGTTGATTTCTTTAGAGAAATTTATGGCAAATTGCATAGCATCCACGCCATCACCGCGTCCAGGCACTGGGCTACGGTGTTCGGTGTTGTAATCAGGAACTACCATTCAGGATGTCCCGCATGAAACCATCGGACGCTTTGCAGACCCACCGGGGACGCATCCGCCAAATCGTAGAGTCCCACCGGGCCAGCAACCCGCGTGTGTTTGGATCGGTGGTGCACGGCGATGATGCCGAAGGTAGCGATCTCGACATCCTGATTGACCCCAGCCCGGACACCACCTTGTTTGACATTGGTGCCATCCGCCATGAATTGCTGGAGCTGCTGGGTGTGCCGGTGGATGTGCTAACGCCCAAAGCACTACCGACCAAATTTCGCGCCGCGGTGCTGGCCGAGGCTGTTTCCATATGAGCCGTCGTGACTAGGCCAAGCGCTACTGGTATGCCTTACGCCTTCACCACATCAAACCTCAACCCACTCGCCCCTTCTCCCCGCCCAACCGACTTGCTCCGTCCTATCCACAGCAACGCCCGGCCCTGGCTGTCGCGGGCGTAGTTGAAGCGGCGCTGCAGGCTGATGCCGTCGCGGGGTACCTCTTCTTCGGCGATGCGCAGGAAGTCGGTTTTCACGTCCACGTTCGGGTCTTGCCGTAGCAGGCTGCCGCGCGGGTGGAACATGAAGCCTTCGAGCTGGTGGTCATCGGCGCCCAGCGCACCGGTGGTTTCCACAAAAGCGTTGTCGCGCAGGCGCTGGATGAAGGCGCTGTAGCTGGCGTTGACCGGCTCGGCCATGCGTGCGGGCGTGGTCTGGTAGTGGTGGGTGACCACGCCGCGCTGTAGCTGGATGCTCCAGTTCAGCACACCGGCTCCTTGTTTTTTGACCGGTAAAAATGGCACCCAGTGCGCAGCCACCGGGGTTTGCAGGGTGTACTGCAGCAGGGCACCGGCGCTGGCGGGGGGCGC
>NZ_JBWMAX010000255.1:0-1162 GCF_056521385.1 Rhodoferax sp. RT5P35
CACGCCCGCCGAAGCCATCCGCTGGTTGATGGGCGTGCTGGAGCAAAACCTGCGCACCGATGCCGGTAGCAAGCCGATCTTCGAGCAAGGCGGCGTGTTCGCGCTGGTGGGTGCCACGGGCGTGGGCAAAACCACTACCGCCGCCAAGCTGGCCGCGCACTGCGCCCGGGTCCACGGGCCCAACAGCGTGGGCCTGATCACGCTGGACACCTACCGCGTGGCCGCCCACGAGCAACTGCGCGCCTTTGGTCGCATGCTGGGCGTGGTGGCCCACCTGGCCCACGACCGCGCCGCCCTGCAAGACCTGCTGGGCCTGCTGGGCAACAAACGCATGGTGCTGATCGACACCACCGGCATCGCCCCCAAAGACCCGCGCAAGCGCGACATGATGGACGTGCTGGACCTGCCCGGCGTCAACCGCCTGCTGGTACTCAACGCGGGCAGCCACGGCGACACCATGGACGAAGTGCTCACCTCGTTCAAGACCCGGGGCCTGCAGCAGGCAATCCTGTCCAAAATCGACGAAGCCGCCAAGCTCGGCCCGGCGCTGGATGCCATCATCCGCCACCAACTGGTGCTGCGCGGTGTGTGCAACGGCCAGCGCGTGCCCGAAGACTGGGAACCCGCCGATGCCAAGAAGCTGGTGCGCGCCTCGATGCGCTCCACCACCAAGTCGGCGTTCGACCCCAAGGCCGCCGACCTGAACTTCTTCTTCACCCCGGCACCGATGGAATCCAGCCGCCTGGAACGGGCGCATGCTTGACACCAGTGCCGACCAGGGCGCCAGCCTGCGCCGCATTGCGCCGCAAGCCGCCTGGAGCGTGATTGCCATGGTGACCCGGGGCGACACCGCCACCGAGTTGCCGCTGCTCTGGCAGATCTGCGCGGCCCTGCAAAGTTTTAGCCTGCGCATCACCGTATTGGATGCAAGCTCGGCAGAAACGGAAGACAATCCAGGCTTGCAGAATCTGTTGGACCACGCACACTGGCAAGAAGATGCCGCTCCCGATGCCGACCATGACGCGCCCCCCTGGCATATCGTGCCCGCCCGTCTGGGGCTGAGCCGCCTGGCCCTGCAGACCCGCCAGGATTCCCCCATGTCCCCCCCACCCCTCCAAGCCCTCAGCCACCTGTTCCGTAGCTGCGACCTGGTCGTGGTGTA
>NZ_JBWMAX010000256.1:0-1161 GCF_056521385.1 Rhodoferax sp. RT5P35
CATGGTCTGGGTGCCGGTGGGCTCCAGTTTGCGGCTGCTGTTGTTGGTCAGGGTGTAGTAGACCTCGCCGGTGACGGGGTGCACGGCACACCACTCGGGGCGGTCCATCTTGGTAGCGCCCACCGCGTCGGCGGCCAGGCGGGCGTTGACCAGCACGTCGGCCTGGTCGGCAAACGCGTAGCTGGCGTAGCCCGCGATGGACGGGTGGGTTACGGCCAGCTCGATCCAGGTGCCCGAGCCGTCGGCAGCAAACTTGGCTACATACAGCTTGCCGCTGTCGAGGTATTTGTCGCCGGTGGCGATGCGGTCGCTGGGGTTGGCATCGGCGGCGGCCCAGGGGGCGGTAGAGACAAACTTGTACATGTACTCGCCCTGCGAGTCGTCACCCATGTACACGGCCAGCGGCTTGCCTGCCGTTTGCTTGCCGAAAGCGGCGCTTTCGTGGGCAAAGCGGCCCAGGCCGGTGCGCTTGCGGATGGCCTTGGTTTTGTCGTACACGTCGATTTCGACGATGTAGCCAAAGGTGTTGAGCTCGTTGCGGTAGTCGTCGCTGCCGTCCACGGAGACACCGGTCTGGCCGATGTTCCAGCGCTTGTACTTGTCGGCCGTGCCGCTGGTTTCCCAACCGTGGCGGCTGGCGGCACCGGCGGCGCGGCCATAACGGTTAAGCGACACCACGCTCTTGGCGGTGGCACCGCCCCGGGCAGTGTTGTCGGTGCTGGCGCGGGTGAAGTAGCCGGCCCAGTTTTCTTCGCCGGTCAAAAAGCTGCCCCAGGGCGTGTAGCCGGTGCCGCAGTTGTTGATGGTGCCGCGTGCCAGCAGGCCGGTGGGCGAAAACAGGGTTTTGACCAGCGCGTTACCTTTGACCGGGCCGGACAGGGTGACTTCGGTCAGCGGCGTGATGCGGCGGTTGTAGGTAGATGCCTGGTTGGTCACGAACTTGCCCGAGGCGTTCTTGGCCACTTCGACGATGGACACGCCGTGGGCGGGGATTTCCTTGTCGGACTCGCTGGCCGGGCGCGGGTTGGCGCTGGCACCGGCGGCGTGCAGAAACTGCTGCGACAGCGCCTCGTGGTTCATGGCCAGCAGGCCCCGGCTGGAGCCGTTGGCATCGCGGGCGGTACCGGCGAGGTTGAGGCCGAAGAACTCCATGCCGTCGTG
>NZ_JBWMAX010000257.1:0-369 GCF_056521385.1 Rhodoferax sp. RT5P35
CAACCCCGACACCCGTCGCCTCTTGCCGGTACAGTTGGGCAGTGTTAACTTCGCCCAGACCGAGAACCTGATCACCAAGCTCATGGGCAAGGGCGAAGCCGCTTCCCGCCGTGAACTCATGGAACTGCACGGCGACACCGTCGAGCTGGACGTGTAACTAACTTATGAACAAAAAAGGCCTCTGCCGCTCACTCTGTATAGGTTTCCTGCTCTCAATAGTGCAGCATATCGCCCTGGCCGACGTATGGGGCTATATCGACCCGCAAGGCATGGCGCACTTTGCCACCGAGCGCACGGACGACCGCTACGAGCTGTTCTACAAGGGCGATGAAAGCTTCGACACCACCCTGGGGTTGAAGGCGGCCAGTA
>NZ_JBWMAX010000257.1:379-1158 GCF_056521385.1 Rhodoferax sp. RT5P35
CGTCAAACACCATCTGCGCGAGGCCTCCACCAAGCTCAGCGTCGATTACGAGCTGCTGCAGGCCTTGATCGTGGCCGAGTCGGGCTTCAACAGCACCGCGGTGTCGCCCAAGGGCGCTGTCGGCCTGATGCAGATCATGCCGGCAACGGCAGAGCGTTACGGGCTGGTGGGCGATACCAAGCTCAGCATAGAACAAAAGCTGTTTGACCCCAAAACCAATATCCGCATCGGTACGCGCTACCTCAGCGACCTGATCCGCATGTTTCCTGGCCAGTTGGAGCTGGCCGTGGCCTCGTACAACGCAGGCGAGGGTGCAGTGCAAAGGGCGGGCAACCGCATTCCCAATTACAAGGAAACCCAGGCCTACGTGAAAACCGTGCTCCAGCTCTACAACGGCCTCAAGCCGCCTGCCTCCTTGGCCGAGCAGCGTCGCCTGCCGTCGCGCATCCGCATGGAGTTGTCGGGCGGTGCCGCAGGCCGGGGCAATCTGCCACCGGTGGCCGTGCTGCCCTGAGGTTTTTCGTTTTAGCGGCTTTTTTGCGGCGATGTTTGCCGCTGT
The DNA here is from genome assembly GCF_056521385.1 of Rhodoferax sp. RT5P35. Classification (NCBI taxonomy): domain Bacteria; kingdom Pseudomonadati; phylum Pseudomonadota; class Betaproteobacteria; order Burkholderiales; family Comamonadaceae; genus Rhodoferax; species Rhodoferax sp. RT5P35. Next base: position 939 of record NZ_JBWMAX010000257.1, read on the forward strand.
CTTTCTTTTTCTCTACCTCCCATGACCGACCAACCCGAACTGGACCTGCCAGAAGACCCGCCCGTGCCCGAACCCGTCATTGACGACGACGGCCTGAGCCTGGCCAGCTACGCGCAGCGTGCCTACCTGGAATACGCGCTGAGCGTGGTCAAGGGCCTCGCCATTCCCGACGTTACCGACGGCCAGAAGCCGGTGCAGCGGCGCAGGGTGTATGCCGTGT
>NZ_JBWMAX010000025.1:0-4942 GCF_056521385.1 Rhodoferax sp. RT5P35
GTGGCAGGGGAGGGTCTGTGAAAAAGTTATATCCGAAAGATCAGCCTGTTCAGATTAATCCGCTTCATCTTTTGGAGTTAATCAATGCTTTGATGGCGGCTAGAGAAGCTAGTCGCTTGGGTGTTGTGTCTCGAGATTTGTCTGAGTTGCTACTTAATGCGTCTTCGCTTTTGACGGTTTTGTTACCGGTGCCGCTGCAAAGACGCTTATTTGCCAAGTCTGAGCCTGTCGGTGAGCCTGCAAATGGTCCTTTCGATCGCCACGGTTCATGAACGCCGCCACCATCCAAGCCGCCACCGCCCACGCCCGTGCTCTGCGTGGTTCGCGTCGCCTTACAGCCGCGCACGCCGCACGGATGGAGCGCAGTCTCCCGAGCGGCGCAGCCGCTGGGCTTGTCTCAGTATCAACAACTTGCACAGCAAGTTCGTCCACCCTGGAAGTCCTTGGAGCCCGTCCCCAGTGGTCGATAGACCGGGAACGGGCTGTGATGGAAAACTCCATTGTCATTGACCCCAAGGAAGCCCGTATAGGTCGACTTCGCAAAGGCATAGGGGTAGGTGCCAAGGCACTGCATAACGCAGGCGGCAAGGGCCAAAGAATGTGGCTGGTGACCCTTACCTACAAAGGCACCAATGCTAATTGGCGGCCAGAGCACATTTCCCGCTATCTGGACCGCCTTCGCAATTGGCATTACAAGCGCGTCGGTACTAAGACCGTGCGGTATGCCTGGGTTGCAGAGCTCCAAGATCGCGGCGTGATCCACTACCACGTGGTGGTCTGGCTGGCCCCTGGTATGTCCATCCCCAAGCCCGATAAGTCCGGGTGGTGGCCCCATGGCATGAGCAACCGCAAAGAGGCCACAGCGCCCATTGCCTACCTCATGAAATACGTTTCAAAAACCGATTCCAAAAACATTGGAGGTTTCCCCCATGGTGCACGCATATACGGCCTGGGTGGCCTGGACAAGTCTGGTCGTGATTGCAAGCGCTGGGTACTGTGGCCTGCGTATGTGCAGGGCAATGCTGCGGTTGGCGAACCCTGGCACCGCCTCGAAGGCGGTGGATTTGTCCATCGTGACGATGGCCGGATTCTCCTCCCTGAGTACGCACCAGCGGGAGCAGGTTTTACGCGCTTTGTACGCATCCGCACCACCCCCCGCGAAATCAATCCCTCCGGCCCGTTTTCGTGGCTCCCTACGTCATCCACCGTTCACTAAATGGAGCCGCACCACGTGATTCTTATTCTATTGATCGCCTTCGTTTTGGGTGGCACCGAAGAAATGGCCCGCTCTCCTGTGCCCGTCTATGTCACTCCCTGCATGGGCCAGCCAATCGGCCAGCCTTGCTACGTGCAAAGGCGTGACTGGTGACTGCTTCGGACTTCCAAAATCTCTATGACCTGCTGGGCGCTGGCCTTGCTGTGTGTGCCTTTGCGCTCGGCTACCTCGGAGGCCATTTGCAATGATTTCTCGTCTAGTGGCATGGGTGGTTGTGTTAGCCGTTGTGTACGGTGGCTATGTTGCTGTGAAGCACTGGTCTAACCCTTGGAAAGTAGCTTTACCTATAAGCGCTGTGCTTCCTCCTGCGTATGACGGCTGTGGCCCAAAGTGCAAATGACAAGCCTTGTTTCCTATTACCTTTTTGCCTGGGCTGTGGGCTACGCATTGGGCTGGAAAGTCCGAATGATCCACCGTGCTTTGTATTCATCTTGATATGCAAAATTTGCATTCATCGCAGAAAAGATCAAGGGGTGGGGTGGCCTGCGCAGCGGGCCACCGCCCCCCCTTGATCGTCTCCTGTGAGCTTTCACCCGTAGGGCCTGCGCGCAAGTCCTACGGGTGTAATTTCGCACCGTTTTTTCCCAAAGGTATCCCAATGCAAATCAAAAACGCATTCCGCAACAAGGCCGCTCAGTTGGCCGTCATTGCCGCTTCTCTGTCTCTGGTGGGAGTTGCTCACGCTGCTGACCCAACCGATGCGCTGACCGCCGTGCAAAGTCTGTCTGCTTCCGCTACTGGCTTTGGTCCAGTCATGTTCGGTCTGGCTATTACCGTCGTCGGCATCATGATCGGTGTCAAGTGGATCAAGCGTGCGAAGGGCGCGGCCTAAGTTGGTCAAGGGTGCAACCATTGGTCTGCACCCTATTTTTCACACGATTTCACAAAAAAAATTGCGACCATGAAGCACACTTTCCGGCTGTTCTGCGCCGCTTTTCTCTGCGCCATGTCGGGCGTAGTATCGGCCAGTACCACGGTGTGGAAGACACCGCAGGTACCCGGTGCAAGCTTCGCTTCTCCGCAGGCCGCATGCGATGGCTGGGCAGCTGCAGCCACCGCGGACCCGGGATCTGTCGCCGCTGGCGCTAGTTATTCATGTGAGGCAGTCAATCCAAATGTTGATGGCATTAGTGGTTACATGTCTGTCATCGCGCGTTATCAAGGATTGACCGCACACTACACCGGCTCCTTTTATGCCAGCTCCTCATGCGTTCAAAACCAGATTGCCAGTTTCACGCTCTTGACTGGATGGCTAAAAGACGATCCAGCCGGTACCTTGCAGGGTTCGTCCAGCGGTTCTAGATATTCGATTGCCGCTGGTTCTGCAGACGCACCGACTACCTATTGCTCCGACGGTTGCCAGTATGTTGCAGGTGAGGAAACCAATCTCTCTTACGGTTTAGACAAAGGCTCAAATGGCTACTACCCAGTCAACAATACATCGAATTACGTCACGAACGGCGCAAGCTGTGACACCACATTTACGCCACCATCTCAGCCGCCTCCAATCGCTGGAAGTTCTGGCTCTGGCAGTGGTACCGGCACTGGCACGGGTACTGGGACTGGCACCGGGTCTGGCACTGGCACCGGTACGGGCACAGGCACAGGCACAGGCACAGGCACAGGCACAGGCACCGGTACGGGCACAGGCACAGGCACAGGTACGGGCACTGGCACCGGCACAGGCACAGGTACGGGCACTGGCACCGGCACAGGCACAGGTACGGGCACTGGCACCGGTACGGGCGCAGGTACGGGCACTGGCACCGGTACGGGCACAGGTACGGGCACTGGCACTGGTACTGGGACCGGCACTGGCGCAGGCACAGGCACCGGCACCGGCACGGGAGGGTCGCCTAGTTCGGGTACCGGCTCTGGCACGGGCGGCGGCGTCGGCACCGGCACCGGTGCAGGCACAGGCACAGGCACAGGGACGGGCACAGGTAGCGGCTCCGGGTCGGGTAGCGGCTCCGGGTCTGGTAGTGGCTCCGGCACAGGGTCTGGCACAGGCTCCGAGGCCGCTTGTGGTGCGCCCGGCCAACCAGCTTGCAAAATAGACGAAACCGGCACGCCCGGTGCGGTCGATGAAGGTAAGTACAACGGCAAATTAGACCAGGTCAAAACCGATTCGGACGCGGCCCGCGACACCATTAAGCAGGCTGGTGATGGCGTGTATGCCGGTTGGGAAAGCTTGTTTGCAGCACCTGCACCGGTGCAATGTACGGGTTTCGATCTGCCCAGCTACAACGGTCAAAGCATGGGCACCATAGACCCTTGTAACGTGGTCGAGGGAACGCGTACCGCCATGGGCTACATCTGGGCGGTGTCGTCCTTGTGGCTGTGTCTTGGCTGGATCAAAGCCGCCAACGTCTAGGGATCACTATGCCTTTACTTGCTACTTTCATCGGTTCGATTGCCAGTGCGCTCGTAACGTTTTTTGCCCGCTGGCTTTCTTTCAGAGTTGCTTTGCAGCTCGCGTCTTTTGTGACGTGGCTAGCTGTAATTACCGCGTTTGCTTTTGCCGTTCACGTCTGCCTTGCGAGTATTTACAACTACATCGCCAATGTCGGTAGTGTTAGCGGTGGACCTTGGGTCCGCTTCCTTTGGATGGGCCTTGGCATGTTCATCCCTGGCAACGCGGGTGCCATAACTTCGTGCATTGGTTCAGTCTGGATCGGTACTGAGGTGTACAAAATTCGCAAGCATGGCATTGAGAACTTTTCGAAATAAGCCGCTATGACCGATTACGCTTACGTGGGTAAAAAAGGGACCGGTAAGAGTAAGCATGCCGTGATTACCATGCGAGAACGTTACTTCAAGCGGGGGAGGGCGGTAGCTTCGAACTTGGATATTGACCTCAAAGCCATGTTTGGCCCCAGGTCAAAAATCACCTATGTCCGTATCCCCGATAAGCCCAGCGAAACCGATTTGCTCGCCGCTGGCCATGGCAACCCGGACAGCTACGACGAAGAAAAAAACGGAGCTTTGGTACTTGATGAGCTAGGGACTTGGATGAACACCCGGACCTTTGCCGATAAGACCCGCGCCGGGACGTTGGATTACCTCGCACACGCCCGCAAACACGGCTGGGACTGCTACTACATCATGCAGGATATCCAGCAGGTCGATAAGCAGCTTCGAGAGGCATTTATAGAGCAAACCGTTCGGCACATTCGTTTCGACAAGGTACGCATACCGTTTATCGGAGGCCTGCTCTCCATGCTGATTTCAGAGCGCGCTGGGTATATGCCCAGATTCCACGTGGCTACTAGTCGACTGGGCACAAACCCTCAGGATGTGGTCTGTGATCGGCTCATGTTCACCGGTAAAGATGTGGAAAAATGCTACGACACCCGTCAGGTATTTGAGGCGAAATACCAGCATGGCACGCATTCGGTTTTATCGCCGTGGCACCTTGAAGGTCGTTTTTCCGAGGTTTCAAAGAAACCTTGGTGGCGCGATTTCATGGACGGGCTATTTGCCAAGCCGCGCACCACCAAACCCGAACCCATGACCCGGCCAGACCCTGCATACCTGGAAGTCCTTACCCTGGCCCGAACCTTACCGCCAGCCGAATCTCTCCGTCTGGTAGCCCAACATTCCCGCAGCACCTACACCGTGCAGGTGTAGCCGGTCGTACATGGCAGCGAAGCGCCAACGTAAACC
>NZ_JBWMAX010000258.1:0-1158 GCF_056521385.1 Rhodoferax sp. RT5P35
GCGGCCCACGGTGTCGCTGGTGCAGCACGAGGACATGCAGGTGGACCGCATCGAGCTGCTGCATGCGCCGCAGCACACCAAGCTGGCTATGCAAGTGCAGGCCGATGTGGCCAGCGTATCGCCCGAAACCGTGGTGCAGCTGGTGCCCATGGACATGGCCGACCCGTGGGACTTTGGCACGGTGTACGCCGGGCTGCACGCCTGGGCGCGGGCTTACCCGTTCGACCCTGAGCGAGAGCAGTACTGGGCGCACATCACCACCGGCACGCACGTGGCGCAGATCTGCCTGTTTTTGCTGGTGGAGGCGCGGGTGCTGCCGGGGGTGCTGCTGCAAACTGCGCCGCCCAAGCGGCAGGGCCGTGGCAACCCGGGCAGCTACACGCTGATCGACCTGGACCTGTCGCGCTACGACGTGCTGGCGCAGCGCTTTGGGCAGGAGACGCAGGACGCGGTGGCGTTCTTGAAGAGCGGCATTGCCACCCGCAACGCGGACTTCAACGCGGTGATTGACGAGATCGAGCGGGTGGCGGTGCGCTCCAAAGCGCCGATTTTGCTCACCGGGCCCACTGGCGCGGGCAAGTCGCACCTGGCGCGGCGCATGTTCGAGCTGAAAAAGGCGCGGCACCTGGTGCAGGGCCCGTTTGTGGAGGTGAACTGCGCCACGCTGCGCGGCGACACGGCGGCCAGCACCCTGTTTGGCCACAGCAAAGGCGCGTTTACCGGCGCGGCCAGCGAGCGCGCCGGGCTGCTGCGCACGGCCCACCAGGGGGTGCTGTTTCTGGACGAGATTGGCGAGCTGGGGCTGGAGGGCCAGGCCATGCTGCTCAAGGCGGGGGAGGAAAAGCGCTTCCACCCGCTGGGCAGCGACCGCGAGGTGGCCAGCGACTTCCAGCTCATCGTGGGCACCAACCGCGACCTGCGCCAGGAGGTGGCCGCCGGGCGCTTTCGCGACGACCTGTTTGCGCGCATCAACCTGTGGGCCTACACCCTGCCGGGGCTGGCCCAGCGGGTGGAAGATATCGAGCCCAACATCGAGCACCTGCTGGCCCGCAGCACCGCCGACACGGGGCGGGTGGTGCGCTTCAATGTGGAGGCGCGGGCGCGCTATTTGCGCTTTGCCCAGTCGGCCGAAGCGCAGTGGAGCGGCAACTTCCGCGA
>NZ_JBWMAX010000259.1:0-1157 GCF_056521385.1 Rhodoferax sp. RT5P35
GGACGAGCAAGTGTCGCAGGTGGGCCAGGAATTTCTGCGGCAACTGCGCATCGTCGCGGCAGCGAGGCGGGAAGATCCCTGGCGCGGGCCGCTTCGAATGGGGCTTAGACGCTAGCTGGTTCGAAGTAGCCATGGTCAAAACCTTACACCGGCTTCCTTCGCAGCCATTCGATAGAGTGCTTGCCGCATCAGCAACCCGGGTTTGTCGGGCGCAAAATTGAGGTCAAACTGCTGCTCCGTGTCACCGCGTACGGCTTCCATGATCCATTGCAGCGCGTCTACGTCTTCCAGGTACGCCTTCGCCGAGGCCGCATGCAAATAGGCGTCCGTCTCTGGATCCAGAAGCTTGAAGTTGCGGCTGTTGAACCACCAGTAATGGATGCTGTGATTGGTTTCAGGCGTGAAAATATGCGTGATGTTGAAGCGGTAGGTGTGTGGTAGTCCACTTGGATCGTTGTTGTCCACTATGCGCGCATAAGCCGTGTGCAGTGCAGGGGACACGAAGCGCGCATCCGAGAACCGGTCCACCGGTTTTCCGACAAGTCCGGTCGGCACGCCATAGATACCGGGTGGAGACGAGTTGCGCAGTGCGCGGTCGATGATGACCATGTCGCCTTCTTCGCGCACGTTCAGTTTCGAGCGTGCGTATTCCGGTGTGCCCACCGCGCCCGGATGCAGGAACGGAAAGTGGGTCTGATCCAGCAGGTTCTCGTGCATAGCCACGTAATCGGAATTGATGTGAAAGCTACCTTCGACGCTTTTCCATTCCGGGCTTGCCAGCCACTCTGTGTCGGGTACCAGTGACTCATCGGCGTGGTCGGGTTGCCCCATCCAGATCCATACCAATGGCCCGCGTTCCACCGTCGGAAAGCTGCGCACATTGGCGTTTGTCGGTACGATCGGCATCGCCGGCATGTTCACGCAGCGGCCAGATGGATCGAACTGCATGCCGTGGTAGCCGCACACAAGAGCGTCTCCGATCAGCTTGCCTTTGGCGAGGGGAAAGGACCGATGCGGGCAGCGGTTGCGGACAGCGACGACATCGCCGGCCAGCGTACGGTACAGCGCTACCTCGACGCCAAGCAGACGGCGGCTGAAGATCTCCCGCGATACCTCGCTTGCCAGCGCTGCGACATACCAGCAGTTGCGGACCAGAG
>NZ_JBWMAX010000260.1:0-1156 GCF_056521385.1 Rhodoferax sp. RT5P35
AAGCCGTCAGGCCCGCGAGGAACAAGCGGCGGAACGTGAAGCGGGCGGCCACCAGCTTGTCCAGACCCCGCCCCACGTCCTGCATGATGCCGTTCATTTTCTGGGCGCCGTGGCTCATGCCGATGGCGAACACCAGGAACGGCACCAGGATGGAGTAAGGCTCGAGCGCGTAGCCCAGCGTGGGGAGCAGGCCGAGTTGCCACACCACGGCCACGACCGACGCGGTCACCACCAGCAGCGTGGAACGGATGCAACGCGTGTACCAGTAAACCATGGCGGTCGCAATCGCCACGGCCAGCGCAAAGAAAGCCAGCACTGCTTTGACGCCATCGATCAGGTCACCAATGATCTTGGCAAAGCCGGTGACGTGGATGGTCACTCCCTGCGCCTCGTACTTCTTGCGCAACTGCTCGATGGCACTTGAAAGGGCAGCGTAATCCAGTGGTTGGCCATCTGCGGTTTGCGCCAGCAAGGGCACATAAATCACGGAAGACTTCGCATCGCGGGCCACCAGCTGCCCGATCTGCCCGGAACGCTGCACGTTGATCTCCACCTGCTGAAGGCTCTGGGGGCTGCCGTCGTACTTGTTCGGGATGACGGGGCCGCCCTCCATGCCTTCTTCGGTCACGCCAACCCAGCGGGTTCCGGGTGTCCACAGGGAGCGCATGAAGGAACGGTCGACTCCCGGCAGCAGGAGGACCTCGTCGTTGATCAGTTTCAGGGTTTCCAGGTATGCCTTGTCGTAGATCGTGCCCTTGGGGCTCGTCACCGCGATACGCACTGCGTTGCCAAGGCCGGTCAACTCATTTTGGTTTTCCAGGTAATTCTGGACGTAGGGGTGCTGGGTCGGGATCGTCTTCTCGAAGCTGGCATTCAAACCGATCTTGGTGGCCTGCCAGCCCAGGACGGCCGTGATCAGCGCACAGAGCGCCACGATCCACAGGCGGTTGTTGAATAGCAGGCGCTCGACCCAGGAGCCTGACTGGGGATCGAAGGCGCCAGACGCTGACGCCGTGCTCGTGTCGAGGGCGTTGGGGGTGCTGATCACGGGTTCACTCCTTGCGATTTGAGGGACACCGGCACGACACCGGTCATGGCCAGGCCTAAGGCCGTGTCGCTGCCCAGGGGCAGCAATTCGGTGAGCGGCGGCAGCTTG
>NZ_JBWMAX010000261.1:0-1155 GCF_056521385.1 Rhodoferax sp. RT5P35
GTCAATGTGGGCACGATCGGCCACGTTGACCATGGCAAAACCACACTGACCGCCGCCATCACCACCGTGCTGGCAGCCAAGTTCGGTGGCCAGGCCAAGGCCTACGACCAGATCGACGCAGCGCCCGAAGAAAAAGCGCGCGGTATTACCATCAATACCGCCCACGTCGAATACGAAACCGCCAACCGCCATTACGCCCACGTGGACTGCCCAGGCCACGCTGATTATGTGAAGAACATGATCACGGGTGCTGCCCAGATGGACGGCGCTATTTTGGTGTGCTCGGCTGCTGACGGCCCTATGCCCCAGACCCGCGAGCACATCCTGTTGGCCCGCCAGGTGGGCGTGCCTTACATCATCGTGTTCCTGAACAAGTGCGACATGGTGGACGATGCCGAACTGCTCGAACTCGTTGAAATGGAAGTGCGCGAGCTGCTCGACAAATACGATTTCCCTGGTGACACCACCCCCATCATCCACGGCAGCGCTAAGCTGGCCATGGAAGGCGACAAGGGTCCCCTGGGCGAAGAAGCCATCATGAAGCTGGCCGACGCGCTGGATACCTACATCCCCATGCCTGAGCGTGCAGTGGACGGTGCCTTCTTGATGCCCGTGGAAGACGTGTTCTCGATCTCTGGCCGTGGCACCGTGGTGACCGGTCGTGTCGAGCGCGGCATCGTCAAGGTCGGTGAAGAAATCGAAATCGTCGGTATCACCGTGACCCAGAAGACCACCTGCACTGGCGTGGAAATGTTCCGCAAGCTGCTGGACCAAGGCCAGGCTGGTGACAACGTTGGCATCTTGCTGCGCGGCACCAAGCGTGAAGACGTGCAGCGCGGCCAAGTGCTGTGCAAGCCCAACTCGATCAAGCCCCACACGCATTTCACCTCCGAAATCTACGTGCTGAGCAAAGACGAAGGCGGCCGCCACACTCCTTTCTTCAACAACTACCGTCCCCAGTTCTACTTCCGCACCACGGACGTGACCGGTGCGATCGAGCTGCCAGAAGGCAAGGAAATGGTCATGCCAGGCGATAACGTGTCGATCACCGTCAAGCTGATCAACCCCATCGCCATGGAAGAAGGCCTGCGCTTCGCTATCCGCGAAGGCGGCAAGACCGTCGGCGCTGGTGTGGTTGCCAAGATCATTGCTTAA
>NZ_JBWMAX010000262.1:0-755 GCF_056521385.1 Rhodoferax sp. RT5P35
ATCGCCGCGCGCGAGACGTGGCGGGCGCACTCCATCATCTCCCCGGCGGTGCGCGGCACCATCCAGGGGCTGGGGCCGGTGTCGTACCTGGCGGGGCTGCGGGCGCTGGTCGAGTTGCAACAACCCGCCTAAGCCGTCCCCACTTCGTTGACCGCACGGGCCACCGCGCCCGTGCTGCCTCACACGTACCTATGTACGAACCAGTTTGTTTTAACCACCCCAGAGGAAGACATGCGCGTAAAAGAAAAAACCACCACCCTCCCGGCCCAAGGCGGCCTGACCACCGAGCGCATCTCGCGCCGCTTCTTCGGCCAGATGCTGGGCATGCCCGCGCTGCTGGCCTCCACCGTCGCGGTGACGGCCTGCGGCGGCGGGGACGATGCACCCGTGGCGGGCTCCGAGGTCATGAGCCGCGCGGCCTTTGTGGCCAGCATTGCCGAGCTGTTCAACTGGGTGCATTCCTCCGAGTACAACGACCCCTACAAGGCCGTGCAGCCCACCTTTGTGGACGTGATCCTGGGGGCCACACCCCACGCCAAGCAGATCGAGATGGCGCTGGAGGAGTCGCTTATCAGCAACGTGGAAGGCTACTTCTACCCCGACAAGCCCATCACCCGCGAGGACGCAGCCGACATCCTTGTGAAGGCCTTCAAAATCCCCCTGAGCAGCACTAACGCCCTGGCCGGGTTTACCGACGTGGCCAGCGTCAGCCCAGCCAAGAGAAGCAGCGTCAACGCCATGCTGGCCGCAGGTTA
>NZ_JBWMAX010000262.1:765-1154 GCF_056521385.1 Rhodoferax sp. RT5P35
TCAACGATGCCAAGGCCATCCAGACCGGCATCAGCGCCAAACTGGTGGCCCCGCCGCAGGTGATGTGCAAGGCGGGCACCACCGCGCCCCGGCGCTACGTCCGCATCTCCACCCCGACCGACGGGGCCACGATTTACTACACCGTCACCTTCGACGGCAAAGAGCCTGCCGACCCCACCACGGGCGGTGCGGTGTACGACTTCACGGTGGACGGCGTGCTGCAGTTCGTCAACCCGCTCACCTCACCAACCGACTCGCGCCTGTACCGCCTGAAGGCCGTGGCCAAGAAGAATGGCCTGGCCACCAGCGCGGTGCGCGAATTCGTGTGGAACGTGGTGCGCCCCAACGTGGGCAGCTTCCAGGCCAAGCTGATGCACCCCGGCACGGCC
>NZ_JBWMAX010000263.1:0-1153 GCF_056521385.1 Rhodoferax sp. RT5P35
CCCGGCAACTCCGGTGGGCCTCTATTCAATAGCCGGGGCGAGGTGATCGGCATCAACTCCCAGATCTACAGCAGCACCGGCGGCTACCAGGGACTGTCGTTTGCCATCCCCATGGAGTTGGCAAGCAAGGTCAAGGACCAGATCGTCGCGCACGGCAAGGTCGAACATGCTCGGCTGGGGGTATCGGTGCAAGAGGTCAACCAGGCCCTGGCCGACTCGTTCAAATTGGACAAACCGGAGCGCGCGCTGGTGTCCAGCGTCGAAAAGGACGGCCCCGCAGGCAAGGCCGGCTTGCAGCCCGGTGATGTGATCCGCAAGGTGGACGGGCACGCCGTGGTGTCGTCCGGCGACCTGCCCGCCGTGATCAGCCAGAGAGCCCCTGGTGACAAGGTCCAGCTGAACGTATGGCGCAAAGGTGCCGTGTTGGAAATCGAGGCCCAGCTGGGCAGCGCCAATGACAAACCGGTGCAGGTCGCGACCAGCAAAGAGACCGTACCGCAAGGCCGCCTGGGGCTGGCGTTGCGCCCCTTGCAACCCGAGGAGCTGCGCGCTGCGGGCATCGCCAACGGTCTGCTGATCGAGTCCGCTGCGGGACCAGCAGCCATTTCCGGCGTGGAAAGTGGCGATGTTTTGCTGGCCATCAATGGCACGCCGGTGAAGAGCATCGACCAGGTACGGGCAGTCGTCGCCCGATCGGACAAATCGCTTGCGCTGTTGATCTTGCGCGCGGGCGACACCATATTCGTGCCGGTACGGATGGGCTGATCCGCACCCAAAGCAGGTAGCCCGCACAAGAGTGGGCTACCTAAAAACAGGCTATTTCAGGGGTCTGTGGTGTAAAACACAACGGCTGCAACCGTATTCCAAAGGTTTCTCAGAGCCTGTTTTTGGTATACAAAATAAAAATATTGGCTGGCAAATAAACCCGTAAAACCCGGGAAAAAAGAAGGTTTCAGACACCAACACCATCGCAGCCGCACTCCGCATGTGCCCGGTCACTGGTGTCCAGTTGCTGCTTTTTCGGTAGCAGTAGCATTTTGTAAGCAAATTGAAACAAAGTCGCCTATGTGCGTTCTTGCACACCCTCCTAGTGGCCGAATTGGGCAAAAATCTGGATGCAAATACAGTAAATATATGCATATCAACTACATTT
>NZ_JBWMAX010000264.1:0-1153 GCF_056521385.1 Rhodoferax sp. RT5P35
TCGCCGTCCGGTTGCGACTCGAAAGCCGGGCCCCAGTACGGGTTCTGGTCGTAGTAGTCCGGGTGCGGGGCATGGGCATGAAGGTCGATAAGCATGTGGATCTCCTGGGGTTTTATGGGGGCGGCCAATCCGCCGCGTTGTAAGTGCCTGAACCAGTGCATGTACCCAGCCGCTACACAGCCAAGCGCATCAAAACCTGTCCAAACACCTGCATCATGCCAATATTAAACAAATATTGCAAATGTGTCTAATTTTTAAAACCACCTACTCCCACCCAGTTGCCTCCACCTCAGCGTCGAGCCAATCCTCCACCACCCCGGCGCAGGGATTCCACCAGCCGCGCGATCCTGCGGGGCATCGCCAAGCGGTCGGATCCGTCGGCCACCAGATGGTCGCTCAAGACCAGGCGCACCATCAGCTCGCAGACCAGTTCCCGGTCCAGCTTGGCATCCAGGCTGTCGTCCCAGGCATCAAATACCGGGGCCAGCAGATCCTGGAAACGCACCACGGCATCGTGAAAAATACGCTTGAAAAAGTTCAGCGCAAATTCGGGTGCCACCAGCAGCAAACGGCGCGAGCTGCCAATGTCCAGGTAGTTGTTCAGGTAGGTCAGCATGGTGGCAAAGCGCTGGTCCGGGTCGGTGCACGGGGCCAGGGCTTCGGCCAGGGGTTTGTGGAACCGCTCCCGCTTGTGCTTGGAAAACGCACTCAGCAGTTCCTCTTGCGAGGCGAAGTAGCGGTAGAAGGTGCCCCGCGAAATACTGGCAGCGTTGCACACTTCCAGGATCGATATGCGGTCGGCACCCGACTTCAAAATCACCTGCTCGGTGGCCTCGAAGATGTTGTCCACGGTTTGCTCCGAGCGTCGGTTACCCCGCCGACGGACAGGCTTAGCAGACGGCGCGGACACGGCCAGCACCGACCCGGACTCAGCCATGCTGGTGGACTTGGCTTTCGCTTTGGTTTTGGGTTTTGTCGGCGCTGGAGCTACAGGCTCGGCATCGGCCACCATACGGGGCTGCGCCAGTTCGGCAACGGCCATAGTTTTCGGGCTCTTCATCTGACTCCTTGTAAAAAAACACTTTAAAAAACAACGTCCGGGTTTTCCCGCATGACGCTTTGATCATCCAACCAATAGAATTAAATTCTGTTA
>NZ_JBWMAX010000265.1:0-1149 GCF_056521385.1 Rhodoferax sp. RT5P35
ATCGCGCCGCCAAAGCCCCGCGTATCGCCCGCACCCTGCGTGAACAGCGTGATGTCAAGCGCATCACCCAGCAGCTCGGCGGCGCGCTCGGCGGCGCCCAGTTCGCCAATGATCAACAAGCGCCCTGCACTCTGGTAGGTAACGGTCGCGACCGGGTCCGGTTCGGGCAGATGGGCCGCCGCCAGCAGGGCCGCGATTTTGGGGCTGGCCTGGGCCGCATCGCGACTCCAGCCACCGGTTTCGCGGATGTTCACGAAGCGAATCGGCGCATACGCCGTCGCCCCACGCCCTGCGCCGGGGGCATTTTCTGCCAGCTCGGTGAACAGCCGTTTTTCCTGGGTGCAGCCGACCGCCAGATCATCGCCCGCCTTGACCCCCGCCAGAAAGGCGCCGGCCTCGCGCCGGCACAAGGTGGAATGCAGCGTCAGGTTTTCATTCAGCGCCGCGCCCAGGCGCTTGGGGTCCAGCGGCATGGTTTGGTTGCAGTCACAAATCAGTGTGGTCATGGTCGGTGCCCAGTGCGTGGGACTTGTTGTCGGTCAGGGGTTCAGTGCCGGTGTGGGTGAGTGGCGCAGACTGTGCCACGGAATGCGCGGTGAGGGTATTGGCATCATCCCGTACAGGCGCGGCGCTGGTGGCGTCCGGCTCATCGTCAAACAGCGTGAGAAAGTTGGCGCTGGCCATCTGGCGCAGCACTGCTTCGGGTAGCGGGTCGGGCTCGGAGTCGTCGTGGACGTAAATATCCAGCCCATCCATCACGTTGTAGTGAGGGGCGGTGAAGAGTTTTTTCATGGCCGCGTTGCGCACGTCAGGCGCCACGTCCCGCGCGACAAAGGGCTTGAAATCAGACTCGGCGGTGAGCCGCTTCACATCATCCAGGGTGGGCGGTGGCGGCGCGTCTTCAACGGGCGCAACGGCAACCGCAGCGGGCGCTATCGGTACGGGTGCCACCGGGGCCGCGGGTTTGACAACGGGCTCTTCAAGCGCCTTGCCTTCCCGCACGGCCTGTTTGCGCTGCGACCAGCGGCCCAAAAACCCGTCAGCCACGGCCACCACCGGATTTTTTCTCGGTGCTGATGCTGGCAGGGTTGCCAAAGCGGTCCGTCAAAGTCCGGAAGCTCTCGGGCCGCTTGCGGCGCTTGGGCTCCT
>NZ_JBWMAX010000266.1:0-1148 GCF_056521385.1 Rhodoferax sp. RT5P35
ACAGGGCCTGCAGCCGCGCTTCGTCGAACCGGTTCACATGGCCCCAGGGCGGGTTTTTGCCGCCGCAGCGCTGGCAGGTACTGCGGCCCTGGCGGATGTCTTGCCGGTAAGGCACGCCCACCACGATGTAGCGCGCGGCTACCCGCGCCAGCTCGGCGCACACCCGGGGCAGCAGCGCCGTGGGAATGTGCTCCAGCACCTCAGCGCACAGCAGCAGGTCGAACGCGCCATCACCAAATTGCAGCGCCGTCGCGTCGCCCTGCACGCACTGCACGCGGGGGTCAGCCACCTGCGGCGGCTCCAGGTCGAGCGCGGTCACCTGGGCGTAGCGGTCGGCCAGCTGGCGCGACAGGTAGCCGTCGCGGGCACCAATATCCAGCGCGGTCTGCACATCGGCAGGCAGCAAGGCCATCAGATCGGCCACCCGCTGGCGTTCGGTCTCGCTGTTGCGGTTCTCTTCCAAACTCAAAAACATCTTGTCAGTCCCTCACACCCACACCACCACCGCATGGATCGCCAGCCCGGCCAACCCGCCCACCAAGGTGCCGCTGATGCGAATGAACTGCAGGTCGCGCCCCACGCTCAGCTCCAGCTCTTGCACCAGCTGGCGATCATCCCAGCCCTTGATGGTTTGCGAAATATGGGAGGTCACCCCCGTACGCAAGCCCAGGGCCAACTGGCCCGCTGCGGCCATCACATGCTCGTTGATGGCTTCACGCAGGTGGGTGTCGCTGGCCAGGCGTTCGCCCACCGCGCCCAGCGCGGCCTGCAGATTGCGGGCGATGGCCGACTGCGGATCGGCCAGGTCGGCCTGCAGCAACTGCTTGATGTCGGTCCACAACGAGGCGACAAACTGGCGCACCGCCGGGTCGGTCAGCGCCCGCTCCTTCAAATCGTCGCAGGCCTGGCGCAGGGCCGGGTCGTCGCGCAGGCGGGTGATGTAGTCATTCAGCCAGGCCTGGTAACGCAGGCGCGCGGGGTGCGCGGGCTGGGCCAGCACCTCGCGCAGCTCGTCCAGGGCCGAAGCGCTGAGTTTTTCGGCCATGCTGTCGGCCATTTTGGAGGTGGATGCCACCGCGTCCACCAGGCCGACCACCTTGGGCCATTCCTTGCGCACGTGCTTGTGCAGCAACTCCGACACCGCCGCC
>NZ_JBWMAX010000267.1:0-1146 GCF_056521385.1 Rhodoferax sp. RT5P35
GGGCACCCGAATACCGAAGTCGCGCTTTAACTCGCCTTATTCAGCGTCGCCTTAAACAAGCCGGACCATCCTTGGTTCTACAAACCACCGCCAGTGATTCGTTTCTTGTTATTGGCAGAGTCACATGGCAGCAGTTGGACCCAATATCCTGAACATCTCTTGACGCAACCAAACGTGTGCGGGGTCTTTCTGAAAACGGTGGTGCCAAATCAGCTGTACCTCGATCACCGGTGACAGCATAGGCGTCTCGACAAAGCGCAGGTTGCCGTAGCGCACCAGCAGTTCAGCCAGGTCGCGCGGCACGGTGGCAATCAGGTCGGAACGCTCGATGATGGGCAGCAAGCTCATGAAGTGTGAAATCTGAACCACCACGCGGCGCTGTAGCCCTTTTGGTTGCAGGAACTGATCAAGGACGTGTTCGCGGCCGTCCGGCTTGACGACGGCATGTTTCAGACTGGAGAACTGTGACATCGTTAAGCTATCACCCAGTTGGGGGTGGTCTCGCCTGAACAAGCACACGTGGGTGCTTTTGAACAGACGCTGCTGGAAAAAACCGGCCCGGTGTAGATCCGGAAAGTAGCCTATGGCCAGATCCGCCACGCCCGATTCCAGCGCATGTGTCGCCGCCTCGCGGGGCATGCCAAAGGTCTTCACATTGACCAACGGTGCAGACCGGGCCAGCGCAGCCAGCAAGCGCGGCAGGAAATTGACTTCTGCAATGTCCGGTGCTAGCAGAGCGAAAGACCGCTCACTCAGGGCGGGCTCAAACTTCTGCGGTTTGAGGATGGTGCTCTCGATCGCCTGAACGACCTGCATGATGTCCGGGTTCAGCGTCTCTGCGCGTGGCGTGGGCGCCATGCCGAAGCCCGCCCGCACGAACAGAGGGTCATCGAATAGCGTTCGGAGGCGATTGACAGCCGCGCTCATGGCTGGCTGACTCAGTCCCAAAGACTCGCCGGCCTTTGTCACGTTCCGGTGGCGAAACATGGCATCAAACACCAAAAGCAGATTGAGATCGACCGATTTTCTATCCATTTCGTGGATTGTATCTATCTATCAAATCATCTTGGTGAATTTTCATCGCACTTCTAAACTCGGCTCCATAGATCAAATCTGCCAAGCTTTCAAGCCGGTGCAGATCATAAA
>NZ_JBWMAX010000026.1:0-4187 GCF_056521385.1 Rhodoferax sp. RT5P35
GATGAAAAAACTCCTACTGACTTTCGCATTGACCGCCCTCGCTGCTGCCGCCCTGGCGCAAGGCAAAGACCTCAAAGTCGCCATCGACCCGACCTACGAACCCTTCACCTTCAAGACCGCCGACGGCAAGCCCACCGGCTTTGACGTGGACATCGCCAACGCCCTGTGCGAGCAGATCAAACGCAAGTGCGTGTTCGTCGAACAAGTCTGGGACAGCATGATCCCCGGCCTGCAAGCCAAGAAGTACGACGCCATCATCAGCTCCATGTCCATCACCGAAGACCGCCTCAAAGTGGTGGACTTCACCAACAAGTACTACAACACCCCCAGCAAGATCGTCGTCAAGAACGACATCAAGTTCACCGACCTGGCCTCGCTCAAAGGCAAAAAGATCGGCGTCTTGAAGGGCAGCACGCAAGAGAAATACGCCAATGGCGAACTCAAGAAGGTGGGCGTGGTCGTCACCCCTTACGAAGCGCAAGACCAGGTGTATCTGGACATCAAATCGGGCCGCCTGGATGGCACCGTGGCCGACATCGTGGAAGTCACCGGTGGCTTCCTGAGCAAGCCTGAAGGCAAGGACTACAAGGCCGTGGGCGAAGAGCTGTACATCCCCAAATACTTCGGTGGCGGTGCGGGTGTGGCCATCCGCAAGGGCGACAAGGCTTTGAAAGACGAGTTGAACGGTGCGATTGCCGCCATCCGCGCCAACGGCACCTACAAAACCCTGAACGACAAGTACTTCAAGATGGATGTCTATGGTGCCAAGTAAGACTTAGCACCAGGCCCAGCGCCGTGGTCAGGTTGTACAGCAACCGCCACGGCTTGTTTTTTTCTTCCCGGGACACTCCTCTTGAACGATTACTACTGGTCCATTCTCCACGGCGCGGTGCTGACCGTCGGGGTGTCCCTGGCGGCCCTGCTGGTGTCGGTACTGCTGGGCCTGATCGGGGCTGCGGCCAAGCTGTCGGGTCGCCCGCTACTGGTCATCCCGGCCACGCTGTACACCACCGTCATCCGCGGTATCCCCGATCTGGTGCTGATGCTGCTGGTGTTCTACGGCGGCACGATTGGGGTGAATGCCCTGCTGGAGATGGCGGGTAGCGAAGCCACCCTGGACCTGAACCCGTTTTTTGCCGGTGTCTTGACGCTGGGCTTCATCTACGGTGCTTACATGACCGAGACCTTTCGCGGTGCCATCATGGCGATTCCGCGTGGGCAGTTCGAAGCGGCAGCGGCTTTCGGCATGGGGCCGCGGCAAGCCTTTGTGCGCATTACCGCGCCGCAGATGGTGCGCTACGCCCTGCCCGGCTTTACCAACAACTGGCTGGTGTTGATCAAGTCCACGGCTTTGGTGAGTTTGATTGGCCTGCAGGAGATGACTTACCTGGCCAAGCAGGCCAGCGCGGCCACCCGTTCACCCTTTGCCTACCTGCTGTTTGCAGGCGCGCTGTTTCTCATCTTTACCTGGGTTTCGCTGGTGGTGTTGCGCAAGCTCAACGCGCGCTACAGCCTGGGTACCAAACGGATCGCGTTTTAACCATGAACTGGGAAGTCATATTCAGCGCTGACAGTCTGGCCATGTTCGGCGAGGGCATTGTGACCACGCTGACCTTGTTGTTGGCGTCGGTGGCGATTGGGGCCGTGCTGGCGGTGGCGTTTGCGCTGGCGCTGACCAGCAACAACAAGCTGTTGGCGGGTGTGGTGGGGGCCTATACCTTTGTGGTGCGCGGTACGCCGCTGCTGATCCAGGTGTATTTGATTTATTACGGCCTGGCCCAGCTGGAGTGGATCCAGGCCCGCTGGGATAAGGTGTGGCCGCTGGTGTATTTCAAGAACGCTTTCTTCTGTGCCTTGCTGGCGTTTGCCCTGAACACCGCGGGCTATACCGCCGAGATGCTGGCCGGGTCGATCCGCGAGACCCATGCGGGCGAGATCGAAGCGGCGCAGTCCCTGGGCATGAGCCGCTTCAAGATTTTGCTGCGCATTGTGCTGCCCAGCGCCATGCGCCGTACCTTGCCGGCCTATAGCAACGAGGTGGTGATGATGCTGCAAAGCACCAGTCTGGCCAGCGCTGTACCGGGTTTGCTGGACATCACCGCTGCCGCCAGCCGGATTTATTCCGACTTTTACCTGCCGTTTGAGGCCTATTTGTTTGCTGCGGCGCTCTACCTGGTCGGCACCTTCGCGCTGATCGCGATGTTCCGGCTTGCCGAAAAGCATTTCCTGGCTTATCTGGCTCCTCGCAAGCATTGACCTTTACCTTCCTGTTTATGCACCGTACCGACTATGTTCTGCGCAGCCAAAGCATTGGCAGCCAGAAAACCCTGAGCAGTTTCCATTTCGGCACCCCCGGTGCCCGCCCCAAGGTCTACATCCAGGCCAGCCTGCATGCCGAAGAGCTGCCCGGCATGCTGGCTGCCTACCACCTGCGCCGCCTGCTGGAGCAGGCCGAGGCACAAGGCCAGATCCACGGCGAAATCATCCTGGTGCCCATGGCCAACCCCATCGGGCTGGCGCAGCGGCTAGACCACAAACCCATGGGCCGGTTTGACCTGAACACCTCCGAGAACTTCAACCGCCACTTCCCCGACCTGTGCGCCGCCGTGCTGCCGCTGGTCGAAGGCAAGTTGGGGTCAGATGCTGCCGCCAACGTAGCGGCCATCCGCCAAGCCATGGCCGCGCATCTGCAGGCCTGGCAGCCCGACACCGAACTGGCTAGCCAGCGCAAACAATTGGTCAGCCTGGCCTTTGATGCCGACGTGGTGCTGGACTTGCACTGCGATTGCGAAGCCGTGATGCACATGTATACCGAAACGCCCTGCTGGCCGGCCATGGAACCACTGGCCCGGCTGCTGGGTGCCCAAGCCGTGCTATTGGCCAAAAACTCGGGAGGCCTGTCGTTTGACGAAAGCATGTCGGGCCCCTGGTGGCAACTGGCCGACAAGCTGGGCCATGCGTTCCCGATTCCCCAGGCTTGCGCCAGTACCACGGTGGAATTGCGCGGTGAAGGCGATGTCCACCACGCCTTCGGCAAGGCCGATGCCAGTGCCTTATTTGGTTATTTGCAGCACCTGGGCGCAGTGGGGGGCGAGCCGCCTGCCCTGCCCGAACTGGCCTGCGCCGCCACGCCCCTGGCCGGTGCGCAGTTTGTGAAATCGCCCGTGCCCGGCTTGCTGGTGTTTGCCGCCCAACCGGGCGACCGCTTGGCCCTAGGCGACCTGGTGGCCGAAATCATCGACCCCATCAGTGGCACCGTGCACGCCCTGCGCGCCGAAGTACCCGGCGTGGTGTATGCGCGCACCACAGAACGCTACGCCACCCCTGGCGACGATCTGGCCAATATTGCGGGCAGCGTGCCCTTTCGTACCGGCAACCTGCTGGGCGCTTGAATCTATTGAATGCAGAAACTATGACCACCCAGCCCCTCAAACTCCAGGCCATCGACATCCATAAAAAGTTCGGCTCCAACGAGGTGCTCAAAGGCGTGTCGCTGCAAGCCCGCGCGGGCGATGTCATCAGCATCATCGGCAGCTCTGGCTCGGGCAAGAGCACATTTTTGCGCTGCATGAATCTGCTGGAAAAGCCCAACGCCGGTCGCATCTTCGTCGCCGGTGAAGAACTGAGACTGGTGCCGGACAAGCACGGCGAGCTGGTGGCCGCCGAGGCCAAGCAGTTGCAGCGCATGCGCACCAAGCTGGCCATGGTGTTCCAGCATTTCAATCTATGGGCCCACATGACGGTGCTGCAGAACATCATCGAAGCGCCGGTGCATGTGCTGGGTGTGTCCAAGGACGAAGCGATTGAACGCGCGCGCAAATATTTGAAGTTGGTCGATCTGCAGGGTAAGGAAGACGCCTACCCGGCGCATATGAGCGGCGGTCAGCAGCAGCGCGTGGCCATTGCGCGGTCTCTGGCCATCGAGCCCGAGGTGATGCTGTTTGACGAGCCCACCAGCGCGCTGGACCCCGAGCTGGTCTCCGAGGTACTGAAGGTGATGCGCACGCTGGCCGAAGAGGGCCGCACCATGGTCGTGGTGACCCACGAAATGGGCTTTGCCCGCGAGGTGGCCAACCACCTGATTTTTCTGCACAAGGGCTGCATCGAAGAGCAAGGCGTGCCCCGCGAGGTCCTGACCCAGCCCAAGAGCGAGCGGCTGCAGCAGTTTTTGTCGGGTAGCTTGAAGT
>NZ_JBWMAX010000268.1:0-1145 GCF_056521385.1 Rhodoferax sp. RT5P35
GGCCGTCCAATCCGCACTGCATGCCAAACGATTCGGCCAGGTGCGCCACCTTGAGCGTGGGGGTCATGCCCCCCACGCCGGGCACACCGGCACGCAGGATGTCGCAGGCACCGGCCTTGACCCAGTCGGCCCGGCTGTGGTGCTTGCCCGACAGGCTTTCGGGCCCGACGATGGGAATGTCGAGCTGGTCGGCCAGCCAGGCGTACGAGGCCATGCTTTGCTCGTTCATCATCTCCTCGAACCAGGTGAAGTTGAGCTTCTCCAGGGCGCGGCCAATGGTCAGCGCGTCGATGCGGCTGTAGTTGTGGTAGCCATCCAGCATCAATGGAACGTTAGGACCGACAGCCTCACGTACCGCGGCGCAGGCCTGGATGTCCATGGGCACGCTAGGGGCAAAAGAGACGGGCGGCATCCAGGTGTGCAGCTTGATGGCCTTGTAGCCGCGCGCCACCAGCTTGAGGGCGAAGTCGCCATATTCTTGCGGGGTGGACAGGCCGCCTTTGAGTTCGTCACCGCACATGGTGCTGCCGTAGGCGGGCACCTTGTCGCGGTAGCCACCAATCAGGCGGTACACCGGCTGACCCAGAATCCGGCCTGCCAAGTCCCACAGCGCCTGGTCTACCGCAGCCAGGGCGCGGTCGGTCAGTTGCCCGGCGCTACCGCGCTGCCAGTGTTCCAGGCCATGCCAGAGCTGCTCGCGCTGGAACGGATGCTGGCCCACCAGCACCTTGCGCACAAAGGCTTCCAGCACATGGGGGCGGATCACCTCGGGCGGCGCAAAAGCGTAGCCGCTGTGCCCCTCGTCGGTGGTGATGGTCAACAGGGCCATCTTGCCCAGGCCTTCGGGTCCGGGGTGGGAATGGCCTGCCGTGTCTACCGACCGGCGGGTCGGGTAGGTGAATTCGGTGCCGTGTACGCTGGCAATTTTCATAAGATTCCTTTTATGTCATCGGTCGTCAGACTGGAATGAATTTTAGGCAACACGTCAGACGTGTTAAATCAGTAGAAACCCTTGAATGCTGGATTTATTCAACTGTCTCGCACACGCCATCAGTCGTCAGGCGAGATGCCGGTCCGCGTTATAGTGGCCAGCTCTCCCCATAGCCCCTCCCCACCATGCAAACCACCCCACCAGAGCATCCCAC
>NZ_JBWMAX010000269.1:0-1145 GCF_056521385.1 Rhodoferax sp. RT5P35
GGGTGAGTTGGTGATTGGAGCTTGCCACGCGCTTTAAGTAGCGTCCTCGGGTGTTGACGGGTTTCACGGGGAATTCGCTCACGCCAATGACCACCACGGTTTTGCCCTGTTCGGTGCAGGCGCTGATGTCAGGGATGAGAGACGGACTGGTGGCTGACTTGATTTGCCCCAGCCAGTCGTTGAGCGTTACTTTGCCCACTGTTGTGCCCAGCACGACACCCGCATCGCTCACGCCCACCAGCACCGCGCCGCCTTGCGCGTTGGCAAAGGCGACCAGCGTGGCGATGCAGGCTTTGTCAAACGAGGTTTTGAATTCCAGCGTTTGAGATTCGCCTGCGGCGATGAGGGTGTGCAGGGCTGAGCGCATGGTTAAATCAGAAGTTCACGCCCAGATAGGCCTCAATCTTGCTGGCAGCAAACTCCAGCATCTCTCTGGTCAGCGCCGGTTGCACCCCAATCCAGAAGGTGTTGTTCATCACATTGTCGGTATTGGTCAAATCACCACTGATGCGGTAGTTGGCCCCGATCATGTAGGGTTGGCGCGTCAGGTTGCCGGCAAACAGCAGGCGTGTGCCCACCTTGTTCTGATCCAGGTAGGTCAGCAAGTCCAGTCGCGTGACAGGGCAGTTCTCTTTCAAGGTGATCGGGAAGCCGAACCAGGAGGGATCAGAATGTTCTGTGGGCTCAGGCAGGTTGATGAATTCTTCGCAGTCTTTCAGGCGTTCTTTCAGGAACGCGTAGTTGTCTTTGCGGGCCTGGATGAACTGGGGCGCCTTGTCCAGCTGGGCGAGCCCGCAGGCGGCCTGCATGTCGGTGATCTTGAGGTTGTAGCCCAGATGGCTGTAGGTGTACTTGTGATCGTAGCCGTAGGGCAGGTCGCCCAACTGCTGGCAGAAGCGTTGGTTGCAAGTGTTGTCTTTGCCGGGCTGGCAGTAACAGTCACGCCCCCAGTCACGAAAGCTCTCTGCAATCGTTTTGAGTTCGTCGTGGTTGGTAAAGACGGCACCACCTTCCCCCATGGTGATGTGGTGTGCCGGGTAAAAACTCAAGGTCGCGATATCACCAAAGGTGCCGACCATCTGGCCACGGTAGGTGGTGCCCAGTGCATCGCAGCAATCTTCGACCAGCCACAGCTTGTACTTCTT
>NZ_JBWMAX010000270.1:0-1144 GCF_056521385.1 Rhodoferax sp. RT5P35
CGACGCGCTGGGCCTGGCAATCGGCGACAGCCTGCTGCTGGGCGACAGCCGTTTGCGCATCACCCAAACCATCGCCATCGAACCCGACCGGGGCGGTGGTTTCCTGAATTTCTCGCCCCGCGCCATGCTCAACCAGAGCGATATGGCCGCCACCGCGCTCATCCAGCCTGCCAGCCGCATCAACTACCGCTTTGCCGTGGCCGGGGCCGACCCCGCCGTGCAGCGCTACGTGCAGTGGGCCGCCGAAGAGGTCAAAAAGCCCGACACCCGGGGCGTGCGCATCGAGTCGCTGGAGAGTGGCCGCCCCGAAATGCGCCAAACCCTGGACCGCGCCAACAAGTTCCTCAACCTGGTGGCCCTGCTGTCGGCCCTGCTCAGCGCGGTGGCCGTGGCCCTGGCCGCGCGCGGCTTTGCGGCGAATCACCTGGACGACTGCGCCATGCTGCGCGTGCTGGGCCTGGGCCAGCGCACCATTGCACTGAGCTACGCGTTTGAGT
Source organism: Rhodoferax sp. RT5P35 (assembly GCF_056521385.1). Classification (NCBI taxonomy): domain Bacteria; kingdom Pseudomonadati; phylum Pseudomonadota; class Betaproteobacteria; order Burkholderiales; family Comamonadaceae; genus Rhodoferax; species Rhodoferax sp. RT5P35. The sequence goes on from NZ_JBWMAX010000270.1 coordinate 498, forward strand.
TCGCGCTGGTGGGCATCTTCGCCAGCGCGCTGGGGCTGGTGATCGGCTTTGGCGTGCACTATGGGTTTGTGCTGCTGCTGGCGGGCCTGGTGGATGCCAGCCTGCCCGCCGCCACCTGGTGGCCTGCCGCTTTGGGCATGGGCATGGGGCTGACGCTGCTGTTCGCCTTTGGCCTGCCCCCCGTGCTGCAACTGGCCGCCGTGCCGCCGCTGCGGGTGATCCGCCGCGACGTGGGCGGCCTCAAGCCCACGTCCATCGGCGTGCTGGGCCTGGGCGTGCTGGGCTTTGCCGCACTGCTGTTGGCGGCCAGCAGCGACATCACCCTGGGCCTGATTGCGGTGGGCGGGTTTGCCGCCGCCGTGCTGGTGTTTGCGGGCCTGGGCTGGGTGGCCGTGAAGCTGCTGCGCCGCAGCGTGAACGAGGCCACCGCCCCGCGCTGGCTGGTGCTGGCCACGCGCCAGGTGTCGGCCCGCCCGGCCTACGCCGTGGTGCAGATCAGCGCCCTGGCCGTGGGCCTGCTGGCGCTGATTTTGCTGGTGCTGCTGCGCACCGATTTGATCCAGAGCTGGCGCCAGGCCACGCCGCCGGATGCGCCCGACCGCTTCGTCATCAACGTCATGCCCGACCAGGCGGCCGATTTCCAGGCC
>NZ_JBWMAX010000271.1:0-1143 GCF_056521385.1 Rhodoferax sp. RT5P35
CAAGGAAATGCTGCACCAGGACCTGCGGCCCGAGAACCTGATGGTTGACCGCACCGGCACGGTGAAGATCATCGACTTCGCCTCTACCCACGTGGCGGGCCTGACCGAAGGCACGCCGCGCGCAAGGGCCGATGCCATTGTCGGCACGCTGCAGTACACCGCGCCCGAATACTTCACGGGTGGTAGCGGCAGTGCGCGGTCTGAATTGTTCTCGCTGGCCGTGCTGGCCTACCAGATGCTGACCGCACAGCTGCCGTACGGCCTGCAGGTCACGCAGCTGCAGTCGCCCGCCGACCTGAAGCGGCTGCGCTATGTACCGGTACGCCACTTGCGCCCCGAACTCCCCGACTGGCTGGACGGCGTGCTGCAAAAAGCCCTGCACCCGCAACCGGCCAAGCGCCAGGAGGCGCTGTCGGAGTTTGTGCACGACCTGCACGCTCCCGGCCCCCAATTCTTGCGGCAGCGCGCCCCGCCGCTGGTGGAGCGCAACCCGGTGGTTTTTTGGCAAGGGGTGGCCGTGGTGTTGGCTTTGGCGGTGGTGCTGCTGCTGGGCTTGCGGTAGGCACAAAACTACCGCTGCTCTACCTTTTATAGCTTCTTGCGCTTATGGAATAAGCGCTGGAGCCTGATTTTATTCAGAAGTTTCTTTGATTGCCTTGAACCGGTTGCGCAGTTCATTGCGCAGATTCTTGCGCAAAATCGCCTGCTCGAAGCGGCGCTTTTCGTCCGGCGTGGCGGGCAGCAAAGGCGGCACGGGCGCGGGCTTGCGGTTGTCGTCTACCGCCACCATGGTGAAGAAGCAGCTGTTTACATGGCGCACCGCATGGTCGCGGATGTTTTCGGCCACCACCTTGATGCCCACCTCCATCGACGAGGTGCCCGCATGGTTGATGCTGGCCAAAAAGGTCACCAGTTCGCCCACGTGGATGGGCTGTAAAAACATCACCTGGTCCACGCTCACCGTGACCACATAGCGCCCGGCGTAGCGGCTGGCGCAGGCGTAGGCCACCTGGTCGAGCAGCTTGAGCACCGCGCCGCCGTGCACGTTGCCCGAGAAATTGGCCATGTCGGGGGTCATCAAGACCGTCATGCTGAGTTGGTGCAGGGGGAAGTCCATGGGGGGCTTTCTTTTTTTGGAGGTCT
>NZ_JBWMAX010000272.1:0-1143 GCF_056521385.1 Rhodoferax sp. RT5P35
AGTAAATTGTGGTCATTAAGGACCGAGCTGTAGCGCGGATACGCGGAAAGAAAAACCCGGTTATTTACGCGTTAGCCCTAAAGTTTTCGCGCGGACACCCGAAAACCTATCCAACGGGCCTTTTCACTGGTTCGTCATTGGACCCACACCTTAGGAGCTTTGAAATGACCACCACTATCAATACCAACGTCAATTCGCTGAATGCACAGCGCAACCTGATGGCTTCGGGCGGTTCGCTCGCCACCTCCATGCAGCGCCTGTCTTCCGGCCTGCGTGTCAACAGCGCCAAGGACGATGCGGCTGGCTTGGCTATTGCAGAGCGCTTTCAAGGCCAGATCAAGGGTTTGAGCGTCGGCGCACGTAACGCCAACGACGGTATCTCGCTGGCGCAAACCGCTGAAGGCGCGTTGGGCAAGGTCGGCGACATGCTGCAACGTATGCGTGAACTGGCCGTGCAGTCCAGCAACGCCACCAACAGCAAGGCCGACCGCGCCGCGCTGCAGGCCGAAGTGGCCCAACTCACCGACGAAGTGGACCGTATCGCCAAGCAAACCTCGTTCAACGGCCGCAAGGTGCTGGACGGCACGTTTGCCGGTGCCGCCTTCCAGGTGGGTGCCAACGCCGGTGACAACATTACCGTGGGCGCACTGACCAACTCCACCGCCAAAGGCTTGGCCGATGTGGCCTATTCGTTTGACCAGTCGGCCAGCGCGGTGGATGCCAGTTCCGTCAGCACTTTGGCGACGATTGCCACCGGTGTATTGACCATTTCCCTTACCGGCGGTGCGACGGTTCATCTGGGTGCCATTGCTGCCGCTACTTCGGGTTCGGAGCGTATGGGTCAGGTCGTGGAGGCCATCAACCGTAAATCGTCCGACACCGGCGTGACGGCCTTCCTGTCGGTGAACGACACCGGCACCTACCGTATCGACCTGATGTCCGAAAAGCTGGACTCGGCAGGTGATGCCGCCGTCGTGACCCTGTCTGCTGGCTTTACTGTGGCCACTACCGGCAAGGCAACGGGTGTTATCGCCTCTGTCATCAACGCCACCAACACCACTACCGATGCACTGGGCATCGATAGCCTGACGGTCGACACGCAACGCAACTCCTGGGTGGCTATCAAGAAGCTGGACGCGGCCA
>NZ_JBWMAX010000273.1:0-1143 GCF_056521385.1 Rhodoferax sp. RT5P35
AGACAAGTTCACGAGCCTTGTCTGCCGTGCCCTGACGCAACTGGATATCGCCCACCGAAATTTCCAGCGCGGAAGCCTGGGCAATCATGCGCTCAGAGTTTTCAGCCGCGCGCGCGATCAGTCCCGCGTTTTCCTGAGTCAGGACGTCGAGGTCACCCACAGCGTTCACGACCTCTTCCAAAGCCGAGCTTTGCGCCGCACTGCCCTCGGCCATGACATTCACATTCACGGATATTTTCCCGATACCGGCCACCAGGCTCTCCATCATCTCGCTCACCTGCCTGATCTCCGAGACCGTGGTGCTGACCCGGGTGGAAGATTCTGCAATCAAGCCACGAACCTCAGCGGCGGCGACCTGGCTTCGTTTGGCCAAATTGCGAACCTCTGCCGCCACCACGGCAAAACCACGCCCCTGCTCACCGGCACGCGCAGCCTCAACGGCAGCATTCAGCGCCAGCAAGTTGGTCTGAAAGGCAATGCCGTCAATGGTGGCAATGATGTCCGACATGCGACCGGAGGTGACCTGCAAGGGCCCCATGCCCTGCACGGCCTGGTGCATCAACTTGCCAGCGGAATCTGCCTCCTTGTGCAGGCTATCGGTCATCAGGCTGATTTCTTGCGAGGCCTCGGCATTGCGGGCCACGGTCTCACTCACGCGGCGCACATGCATGGAGGTCTGCTGCAAATGCTGCCCTTGCGCGTTGGCGCGATCTGACAGGGATCGCGTGTCTTCCACCAGGCGCTTGCCGGAATCGCCAAGCAACACGGCGGCCGTGCGGATATTGGCCACGATGCTCGACATTTTGGCCATCATCACATCCAGATGGCGGCCAAATTCACCCAATGTGCCGATGCCGGAAGTGGCCATGATCGTCAGGTCCCCGTTGGACGCCAACTCAATGGCCCTCTCTGTGTGGGCATGGTCCATTTGACTGCTGCGAAAGAAGCTCATCAGCAGGTACCACCAAAGCAGCAGACCCACGACGGACACGACGACCGTCGCCATGATTTCGAAACGCAGGGACGCCCGCTGTACCGGCATCAGGTGATATTGGGTTGCCAGGCTATCCAGGTGCAGCGCCAGCACGACACCCAGGATGAGCAGCAAGGGCACATGAAGGCCCCAATATTTCACAGGGCCGC
>NZ_JBWMAX010000274.1:0-1142 GCF_056521385.1 Rhodoferax sp. RT5P35
CATAAGCGCAACAAGCTATAAATTTAATAGTAATTGAGAAATTCCAAGATGTCCTTGCCACGCCCCCAGGTGCTCGTTTTGAACTTCATGGCCCCGCACCACCAGGCGCTGCTGGAGCCGCATTTCGAGGTGATCTACGCCCCCACCGACGCGCTGCGGGCCGCCCATATCGCCGCCGATGCCGCCACCATCCGCGCGGTGCTGACCATCGGCAGCGTGGGCCTGACGGCCACCGAGATGGATGCCTTGCCCGCACTGGAACTGGTCTGCGCGCTGGGCGTGGGTTTTGAGAACATCGACATCCCCCACGCCCGTGCACGCGGCCTGGCGCTGGCCAACGGCGCGGGTACCAACGACGACTGCGTGGCCGACCATGCCTTCGCCCTGCTGTTGGCCGTGGTGCGCAACGTGCCGCGGCTGGATGCGCAATGCCGCCAGGGCCTGTGGCGTGATGTGTTGCCCCTGCCTGCCAGCGTGTCGAACCGCCGCATGGGCATCGTCGGCCTGGGAGGCATTGGCCACAAGGTGGCGCAGCGCGCGCTGGGATTCGGCATGCAGATCGGCTACCACGGGCGCAAGCCGCAAGCCGGGGTGGCGCATACCTACTTTGCCGATCTGGTGGCGCTGGCCGCCTGGGCCGACTTTCTGGTGGTGGCCACGCCCGGCGGCCCGGCCACCCGCCACCTGGTCGGTGCTGAGGTGCTGGCGGCGCTAGGCGAGGGCGGTTATCTGGTGAATGTGTCGCGCGGCAGCGTGGTGGATACCGCGGCGCTGGCCGAGGCCCTGCGCGCAAGCCGCATCGCCGGTGCGGGCCTGGACGTGTACGAGAGCGAGCCCCAACCCCCCGCCGCGCTGCTGGACCTGGATGCCGTAGTGCTCACGCCGCACGTGGGCGGCTGGTCGCCCCAGGCGATTGAAGCTTCGGTGCAGCGCTTTATCGAGAACGCGACGCGGCACTTTGCGGGGCAACCCGTGGTGTCCCCCATCTAAGCCGCGGCCATAATCCAGCCATGGAAACCAAATGGCTTGAAGATTTTGTCAGCTTGGCTGAAACCCGCAGCTTCAGCCGGTCGGCCCAGTTGCGGCACGTGACCCAACCGGCGTTCTCGCGGCGCATCCAGGCGCTGGAGGGCTGGGCGGGT
>NZ_JBWMAX010000275.1:0-1141 GCF_056521385.1 Rhodoferax sp. RT5P35
CAGCAAAAAAGCCACGCGCGGCACATCCATCACGCTGCTGACCAGGCCCACCAACAACACCCCGCACAGCGATGCCGCCAGGTAGGGTGCCAGCGGCTGGCGGCGGGCGGCGCCCAGCACCAGTTGCCACAGGGCGGTGCCCACCAGCGCAGCCCACAGGATGAAGCCCAGCACCCCGCGTTCGCCCAGCACTTCGAGGAACAGGTTGTCGATATGCCAGGGCAAAAAGTAAAAGCGCGCCGCCGGGAACCAGTGCGCCAGATTCTGCGCAAAGTCGCCGTTGGACAGCTGCTCCTGGCCATTGGTGCTCTGCAGGCTGATGGAGCGGAAATCGGCATGCGCGCCCGCGCCCAAAACCGCCGCCGAAAACATGCCCAGGCGCGGGGCGTACCACGGCGTGTCCTTGAAACGGGGCCCCTGCAAAGGCACGGTGATGCGCTGCCAGGGGCTGGCGGCAGGGTCATCCACCGGTTTCAAGGGCAAATAGGCGCTTTGGCAGCGGGCCGGGTACAGCAGGTGGCGTTCGCACAGTTGCAGGTACACGCCAGTGGGCGCATCCACCCGCACCTGCACGCTGGCCCGGTAGCGCGCACCGGGCACGGGGCGCACGCGCTGGGTGGCGGCATACAGGCCTTCCAGGTAGTCGTCGGTATCGGGGCCGGACACGCGCATCACTGGCGGCTCTGCACCCTGCCCGCTTTGGCCACTTTGCCAGGCCACGTGGCCAGACCATTCGCCCTCGGGATAGCTGCGGGCATAGTGCGACGGCAGGCGGCCCAGGCCGATACCGGCGAACCCGTCCACCGGGTCCTGCAGCAGGTCCAGGCCGCGCTGCCAGTGCGCCATGCGGCTGCCGAAATCGCGCTCGGTAGTGGTCAGGCGGCTGGCCATGAAGCTGCCACCGTTGAGCACGCCTACCACCTCGGCCACCAGCACCACCCCCAGCGCCCAGGCGGCCTTGGCACGCCAGCCCCGGGGGCGGCGGCGCTGCCACAGGCTGACAGCCAGTGCGCGCAGGTCCAGGCCCGCCTTCTGCACCCACAGCAACAGCCCCAGCAGCACCAGCGGGGCCAGCATCGACAAATAAACACCGCGCGAAAAGGTGGTAAGCCCCGCATAGGTCACCAGTACAGCCAGCAGC
>NZ_JBWMAX010000276.1:0-1140 GCF_056521385.1 Rhodoferax sp. RT5P35
CAGCGTGGTCCGAAGCAGCCTCATCGGCGCTGCGGACTTCGGCAAAGTGCGGCCACAGCGTGCCGTTTTTGCCGCCCCACATGCCCCGGCGCTCCACCCCGGCAGCGCGGACCAGGGCGAACAGATCGGGTGACAACAAAATATAGTCCAGCTTGGCCGCCGCCGTGCAGTTGCCGTGCGTGCCCGCCCGCCCGCCCCTGGCGTACAGCGGGTGGCTGCTGATGTCTTGCAGCACCGAGCCCTGGCGCAGCAGCGGGTCGAGTGGGGCGTTGCCGGGGATTTCGTTCAGGTCACCCACCACGGCCACCAGCGTGTCGCCCGCCAGCAGGTGGGCATCGACCAGTGCGCGCACCCGCTGGGCCTGGCGTTTGCGCTTGGCGTTGTTGTCGGCCTGGTTGCCGAAACCCTTGCTCTTGAAGTGGTTGGCCAGCAGCCACAGGCGCTTTCCCTGGGGCAGGGCGATCTCGTATTCGGCGCAGTCGCGGCTGAAAATCAGGCCCTTGGCATCCGTATCGTCCACATGCGAGCGGATCGACACGATGGGGTACTTGGCGCGGGTGAGCAGCCCCACGTCGATGCCGCGCTCGTCGTTGCCATCGACCAGCATCACGTGCTCAAACGGCTTGCCCGCCACCTCGGGCAGCACCTGCTGGTTGAACAGACGCAAGGTGGTGCGGTTTTCGGCCTCGATGACCACCTGCAGGTCGGCGGCCACGGCGTGCAGCACCCGGGCGGTGTTCTGGGTGGCGACTTCGTTGACCGGCTCGGTCTTCAGCTCGACCCAGCCAATCCAGCTTTTGCGCCCCGTGGCCACGATGCTGGCATCGCCCACCCGAGGGCGCAGGATGAAGTCGCCCCGGATCTTGCGCAGCAGCAGCATGGGGCCTTCATCGGATTTGAGCAGGCCGTGTGCGGCCAGCAGCGTGAGCATGCGCTGCTTGTCGGCCGTGCTGTAGCGGGGCTTGGCAAACAAGGTGTTGAGTTCCTTGTGGGCCTCCAGCGTGGGTTTGCCTTCGGTCCAGTCGCTGCCGTTGAGCGCCATGGCGCGGTCGAACATGTTTTCGACGTTGAAACTGGCCAGGCGCATGGCAACTCCGCTAGCTAAGGTGGCCCCAGCCTAGTCCGAATGGCCGCCGTGCG
>NZ_JBWMAX010000277.1:0-1137 GCF_056521385.1 Rhodoferax sp. RT5P35
AGGTCGTGTGCTTCGGGGCGGGGAATGATCGGGTACCAGACGGCGTAGGTGCCGGTGGCAAACAGCTTCAGGTTGCTGGCGATCATCTCGGCCACCAGGCTGTAGTCGCTCTTGATTTCATAGCTAGGATCGCACAGCAGGAAAGCACGGCGGCTCGGTGGGGGCAAGAATTTGCGGATGCCTTCGAAGCCGTCTTCGCGGAACACCGCGATCTGTCGCCCAGCGGACAACTGGGCAATGTTGGCCGACAGGGTTTTGCTGTCGGTAGGGTGCAGTTCAAACAGTTTGAGCCGGTCGTGGTCACGTAACAGTTGTTGCATGATGAAAGGCGAGCCGGGATAGACTTTTTTGCCGCCCGACTTGTTGAAGCTGGCCACCATGTCCAGGTAGTCCTGCAGCGCCGGTGCGGGCACCAGCGGCGGCTGGCCGGGTTCGGGGTCGGCCAGCAGTTTCAGAATGCCATTGGCCGCCTCGCCGCTGGTTTCGGCGTAATCGCCATCGAGCCGGTACAGGCCGGCACCCGCGTGGGTGTCCAGCACGGCCAGGGCCGGGTCTTTTTCGGTCAGGTGTTTGAGGGCGGCAATCACCACCGTGTGCTTGAGCACATCGGCGTGGTTGCCTGCATGGAAGGCGTGGCGGTAACTAAACATAGGCCCCTATGGTAACGAGGCAGGCCGGTGCTGTGTCAGGCTCTGGGTAGATAGAACGCGGACGGGGTGTTTACGGTGAGCCTGAAATGACTCTCAACACGTTCTAAACTAAGACTTCTTGCCCGCCTATGTCCGATTCCACCCATCCCCCCATCCTGCATTCCGATGCCCTGCCCAGCGGCACGCGGCTGGGGGAGTTCGAGTTGGTGCGCCTGCTGGGCGTGGGCGGCTTTGGCATGGTGTACCAGGCTTACGACCATTCCTTGCACCGGTCGGTGGCTATCAAGGAGTACATGCCGACGGCTTTGGCCGGGCGCATGGCGGGCTCCATGGTGGGTATCCGATCGTCGCTGGACGGGGCCAGCTACCAGGCTGGGTTGCAGTCGTTTGTGGCCGAAGCCCGGCTGCTGGCGCAGTTCGACCACCCCTCGCTGGTCAAGGTATTCCGCTTTTGGGAGGCGAACAACACCGCCTACATGGTGATGCC
>NZ_JBWMAX010000027.1:0-2979 GCF_056521385.1 Rhodoferax sp. RT5P35
AAATGGGTGCCTCGAGCTTGTGCATCCAGCCGGGCAGTTCGCCCTGGGCCAGGCGCGCCAGCCACAGGCCCAGCGGCCAGGCGGCGGCCAGCAGGACCACCAGATACACGGTGAGCAAAATCCAGGCGTTGGAGGACATCAAAACTCCTCCGCGCAGATCAGCGCATAGACCAGGTACGCCAGCAACAGCACAGCACACAAGCCGCCCAGGCCATAGAGCACGTCGAGCGGGATCATGCGCGGCCTCCCTGGGGTTTTTCCAGCTTCTGGAACCCTTTGAGCAGCAGCACCATCACCCCCCACAACAGGCCCAGGCCCGCAATCCACAGCACATCCATACCATCACGCTTTCTAGAGAAATTGATGGTGTGAGATTACGTAACTGGGCGTAAAGACGGAGTAATGAGTGGAAGGAGAGGTGTATAGAAAGCGTAAAGACGGGGTCTAACGGGAAGGATCAAGGCAGCACGGCAAACCCCGGCTGCAGGGCCTGCGCCTGGGCGCGTTTGGCGTGGTGGAAAACCTGCTACCCGATGCCGTGCGCCGCAGGCAGTTGCCGCCCGGCCAGAGCCAGGCGCTAGACAGCCTGGGCTTCGTCCATGCGCCGTCGGTGCAGCAGGCCACCGCAGCCGCCGTGCTGCGCAGCGGCTTTCTCGCCAACAGCCAAACCCCTGGCCAGGCGTTTGACATCGACCTGCGCTCCCAGCGGGTGCAGCGCGCCAAGCACCTGCTGGAGGGCATTGCCAACGGCCAGTCCATGGCCGCCCTGCTGGGCTACCGTTTCGAGCGCGGCCTGACCCACAGCGCGGGCCAGGCGCTGGCCCAGTACATCCTGGAATGCCGCCAGGCCTACCCGCTGCGCCCCGCCGGAGCCACCCCGCAGGACGAAGCCAGCGAGAGCATTGCCGCCCGCGACGTGGTGGACGGCGTGCGCCTGATGGATGCCTACCGCACGGCCCGCGCCACAGGCGCGGCCTTCAAGGTGCCCGGCGTGCCGGACGCGCTGCTGCAACCCAACGCCGCCATCGCCGTGCTGATCGACGACCTGCTGGAGCAGATGGACGCGGTGTCTGATCTGCTGGTGTCCGAGAGCGTGTACCAGATGGTCGGCGGCAACCTGGACGGTGCCGGGGCCGCCATGATGACCCTGGACAAGCAAACCCGCCCGCCCGAGCCCCGCGTGGCCGACACCCCGCACAGCACCCGGGGCTACACCCAGCGGCTGGTGGTGGCGCTGGAGTCCACCGACCCTGGCCCCTGGGCAGTGGAGGGCGAGCTGATCGCCCGCATGGAGCCGCGCCTGAACGCCTGGCTGGCCCGGCTGCTGGGCGATCCCAGCCGCTACCAGTTCCGCGCCCAGGTGTTCAGCCCGCCCACCGCGGAAAACGGCGACTGGCTGCTGACCGACACCGTGCTCACCGCCCGCATCACCGAGCTGGGCCTGTCGCCGCTGGCGCTGGTACTGCACAGCGAGGCCCAGCAGGGCGCAGGCCAGAGCGGCGTGCAGGAGCGCCTGGGGCAGCTCATGGGCGACAAGCTGCGGGCGCAATTCGGTGCCGCCGCCGACGGCCTGGCCGTGGTGCTGCACGCCGATGCCCCCGAGGCCGGGCAGATCGGCCTGGTGGCCTTCGAGTCGCTGGCCTGGGTGCTGCGCCGCCTGCTGGCCAAAACCCGCCCGCTGCGCCGCATGGACATGGTGCAGGCCCGCGACGGCGTGGAGTCAGCCGCCACCCAGGATGACGGCGAAGCCGCCGGGGTGGACCTGGCCGAGCTGGAACTGCGCTGCCAGGATGCGGAACGCGAGGCCGATGCCGTGCTGGCCCTGCTGGCCAATGCCAGCGCCGCCGCGCCCGAAGACCTGGACACCCTGGACCCGTTGGATCCGGCCACCCCGGCCCTGCTGGTACAAGCCCACACCGCGTTGGCCGCCGCCTACGCCCTGGGCTGGCGCAGTGCCGCAGGCCACACGCCCGTGGCCGCAGGCGACGGCCAAGGCCAGCCGCTGATGGACGACGACACCGCAGCCCGTGCCGTAGGCCGCGCCCGTGCCCTGCTGCTGGAAATCGGCGGCCGCAGCACGGCGGCCCGCAACGCGCCCGTGTCGGATGGTCGCGGCGGCCAACTGCAAAACCTGCTGGACCGCATCCACGCGGTGATGGGCAAGGACTTCCCGGTGCTGCCGCTGTTCACCCTGGGCGCATTCGCCCCGGATGCCGCCGCTACCCTGGCCGACCGCGACATGCTGCTGGGCAAGGCCGCGCTGGGCAACGACGACTTGGCCGTGGCGGGCTGGCTGCCCAAGCTAGCCTGCGTGCGCGAAGCCAGCGCCCTGCTGTCCGACACCCTGCTGGCAGCCGAAGCGCTGGGCGAGGACAGCGGCTACCTGGACGACCCGCTGGACTTCCAGCTGCTGCAGTACCCGCGCAACCCGCAGAACCACTGGGCCGCCCTGCCCCCCGCGCCCAAGCAAAAACTGCAAGACCTGCGCGGCGTGGTGGCCGTAGCGGCCCACGCCCCCGGCGGGCTGCGGGCGCTGGATGCAGCCACTACGCTGTCGGGCCTGTTTGTCGATGAGTGGATGGAAACCATTCCCTCGGACACCGAAACCACCGGCGTGGGCTTCCACTTCGACGCGCCCGGGGCCCGCCCGCCGCAGAGCATTCTGCTGGCCGTGCCCGCCGACCCCGCCGCCGACCACTGGACGCTGGACAGCCTGCTGGCCACGGTCAACGAGGCCATGGCCCTGGCCCAACTGCGCGCCGTGCGCCCGCAAGACCTGGAGGGCCTTGGCCTGCTGTTGCCGGGCATCTTTTTGTCGAACAACTTCAAGAAGGACGCGCCCTCCATCGACTTTGCCACCATGGTCAGAAAGAACCTGCACGCACTGCGCGCCGCCAGCGGTACGGCCAACGGCAAAGCCACCATGGCCGCAGGCACCCTGCTGCGCGCCGAAGACCCAGGCCTGCCCATGGTGGGCGT
>NZ_JBWMAX010000278.1:0-1135 GCF_056521385.1 Rhodoferax sp. RT5P35
TGGTGCCTGAACTGTTCGATCCGGTCACCGAAACCTTCACCGCGCTGCCGCCCATGACCGTGCCGCGCAACTACCACAGCGTGGCCCTGCTGCTGCCCGATGGCCGGGTGATGTCGGCCGGTGGGGGCCTGTGCGGGGCTGGTTGCGCAGCCAACCACCCGACCATGGAAATTCTCAGCCCGCACTATCTGTTCAACGCCGATGGCAGCCCGGCCACGCGCCCGGTGATCACGACAGCCCCCGCCTTTGCCAACTACGGCACCGTGGCGAACGTCAGCACCGATGCCCCGGTGACCGCGTTTGCGCTGGTGCGCATGTCTTCCACCACCCACACGGTCAACAACGACCAGCGGCGCATTCCCCTGAGCTTCACGCCGACGGGGGCCAACAGCTACGCGCTGAACATCCCCACCAACCCTGGCTGGGCCCTGCCGGGCTATTACATGCTGTTCGCGATGGACAGCGCAGGCGTGCCTTCGGTGGCCAAGACCTTTTTGCTAAGCCAAACCTCGGCCCCGTTGATCACCCCGGTAGACGACCAATCCTCCAGCCTGGGCAGCACGGTCAGCCTGGCCGTGCAGGCCCGCAACCCCACGGGTGCGGCGCTGGTCTACCGTGCCACCGGCCTGCCCCCCGGGCTGGTGCTGGACACCGCCACCGGCACCATCCAGGGCACGCCCAGCGTGCTGGGCCGCTATGCCGTGTCGGTGGAGGTGGGTAACGGCATCCACCGCATCGCGACCGAGTTTGTCTGGACCGTGCGTGAGCCGGGGCTGGTGCAGTTTGTCAAGCTGGAGGCCCTGGGCGAGGTGAACAACGGCCCCTGGTCGTCGATGGCCGAGTTCAACCTGCTGGACGAGGCGGGCGTGGCCCTGAACCGCAGTGGCTGGAGCATTTGGGCCGACAGCCAGCATACCGACGGACAACAAGTGGCGCTGGCCATCGACGGCGATCCGAAAACCATGTGGCACAGCGCCTGGGGCACCAGTGCACCGCTGCCGCACAGCGTGGTGGTGGATCTGGGCAGCGGCCAAAAAATCAGCGGTATGCGCTACCTGCCCCGACAGGATGGCGGCAACGGCACGATCAGCCGCTTTCGGGTCTATGTCAGCGCCGACGGTGTCAACTGGGGTAC
>NZ_JBWMAX010000279.1:0-1133 GCF_056521385.1 Rhodoferax sp. RT5P35
TCTTGGGGCGGGACGTGCTGGGCGATGCGCTCACCGCGCAACTGCTGCAGCGGGCCCGCCAGGGCCTGAAAATCCGCCTGCTGCTGGACGGCATTGGCCTGTACCTGGGCGGCCACCCCAACCTGCACCGCCTGCGGGCCGCGGGCATCCAGGTGGTGTTGTTCGTGCCGCCCTTGTCGTCCCCGCTGCGGGGCCGCACCAACCTGCGCAACCACCGCAAAATGGCCGTGGCCGACGGTGCCTGGCTGTGGTGCGGGGGCCGCAACCTGGCGGCCGAATATTTTGAAGGCGACACCGTCTCGGTGCTGAAAAAACCGGTCTGGATCGACCTGAGTTTTGATTTGCAAGGCGATTTGGCGGGCCAGGCCCAGCAGCGGTTTGACCAGGACTGGATTTTTGCCACCACCGGCAGGGCCACCAGCGCCCCGCCCTGGGCCGCGCCCCTGGCCGCCCCCGGCCCACGCGGTCGCCTGGTGCCCAGCGGCCCCGACCAGGCCGACGACACCTTCTACACCCTGCTGGTGTCGGGCTGCTTTACCGCACAGAAGCGCATCCTGGCCGTCACGCCCTACTTTGTGCCCGACCAGACTCTGCTGATGGCGCTGACCCTGGCGGCCCGGCGCGGGGTGGCGGTGGATCTGGTGCTGCCCGCGCAGTCCAACCACCGCCTGGCCGACATCGCCCGCCATGCCGCCCTGCGCGAGCTGGTAGCCGCCGGGGCGCACATTGGCATGCTACCCAGCATGGTGCACGCCAAGGCGGTGCTGATCGACCACGACCTGGCCCTGGTGGGCTCGGCCAACCTGGACGAGCGCAGCCTGTTTTTGAACTACGAGCTGATGGTGGCCTTCTACGACCCGGCGGTGGTGCAGCAATTTGCCGACTGGATTTCGCAGCTGCAAGGCCACACCCGGCCCTACCAGGCCCAGCCGCCCAGCCTGCGGCGCGAGCTGGTCGAGGGGCTGGTGCGCTGGGTGGCTTTTCAGCTCTGATCGAAACTGTGATAGGGGCTGCGAGAGACTTGTCAACTGCTTAAATAACAAGCAGTGCAAGGTTTACCCTTATAGATCAAGGGTTTACCCTCGCTATTCTGCCGATTTACAGAGTTATCCCCAAAGTTATCCAGAGGGAAC
>NZ_JBWMAX010000280.1:0-1132 GCF_056521385.1 Rhodoferax sp. RT5P35
CGGGCTGGACCTGGCCTGCATGTGCGACATCCGCATTGCCTCCACCCATGCCAAGTTTGCCGAGAGCTTTGTGAAGCTGGGCATCGTGCCGGGCGACGGCGGGGCCTGGTTGCTGCCGCGTTTGATCGGGCTGTCGCGCGCCTCGGAAATGTCGTTCACCGGCGAAATGATCGGCCCGGACGTGGCGGCCAGCTGGGGCTTGGTGTCGCGCGTGGTGCCTGCCGATGAGCTGCTGGCCACGGCCAATGAACTGGCGCTGCGCATAGCAGCCAACCCGCCCCACGCCGTGCGCCTGACCAAGCGGCTGCTGCGCGAGGCCATGCACACCCGGCTGGACACGCTGCTGGAGATGTCGGCCGTGTTCCAGGCCATGTCGCACCAGACGGACGACCACAAGGAAGCCGTGGCCGCCTTTTTGGCCAAGCGGCCACCGGTTTTCAAGGGCTAAGGCCGTGCCAGGTGGCTCCGGTATGCTCACCCCTCCCATGGACCTGCGCCGCATCCGCCACTTTGTCACCCTTGCCGAGACGTTGAACTTCCGGCGTGCCGCCGAACGTCTGCACATGGCGCAGCCGCCGCTGTCGGTGTCCATCCAGAAGCTGGAAGCCGACCTGGGGGTCAAGCTGTTCAACCGCGAATCCACCGGCGTGTCGCTCACACCCAGTGGCCGTGCGGTGCTGATGGAGGCCAAAAAGCTGCTGTTCCACAGCGGGCAACTGCGGGAAACCGCCAAGAGCGTGCTGGACGGCACGGGCGGCACGCTGCAGATAGGTTTTGTCGGCTCGGCCAGCTACGGCATGCTGCAAACCCTGCTGCCGCTGTACCGCGCCCAGTTCCCCGGCGTGGAGCTGGTGCTGCGCGAAGCCACCTCGCTGGCCATCATGCAGCAGCTGGAAGACAACACGCTGGATATCGGCCTGGTGCGCGTGCCCCTGCTGCACCCCAGCAAGGCCACCCTGGTGCCGCTGCAGCGCGAGGACTACATTGCGGCCCTGCCGCGTGGCAATCCGCTGGCCGACAAGGGGCTGCTCAAGCTGGCCGACATGGCGGGCGAGCCTTTCATCATGTACGCGCCCACCCACGCCGCAGGCTTGCACAGTACGGCCATGTTTGCCTGCCAGCAGGCCGGGTT
>NZ_JBWMAX010000281.1:0-1132 GCF_056521385.1 Rhodoferax sp. RT5P35
TTTCTGCGCGAATGGTTGCCCGAGGGCACCGAAGCGCGCGACCAGGCGCTGATCGGGGCCATAGGCGCGTCCGACCCGCTGCAGCTCGACGGCCTGGGCGGCGGCAGCACGCTCAACAGCAAGGTCGCCATCGTCTCGCGCTCGCAGCAGCCGGGCTGCGATGTGGACTATCTGTTCGCCCAGGTGGGCGTGGGCCACCAGTCGGTGGACACCCGGCCCAACTGCGGCAACATGCTGGCCGGCGTGGTGCCCTTTGCCATCGAGCAGGGCCTGATCGCCGCGCAAGACGGCCACACCACCGCCCGCGTCTACAACGTCAACACCGGTGCCTGCATCGACGTGACGGTGTGCACCCCGGGCGGCGTGGTCACCTACGAGGGCGATGCCCGCATCGACGGTGTGGCGGGTACGGCAGCGCCCATCCTGCTGAACTTTCTGGATGCCTGGGGCGCGGTCACCGGCCACTTGTTCCCCACCGGCCAGCGCATCGATACCATCGACGGCATCGAGGTCACCTGCATCGATGCCGCCATGCCGCTGATGGTCATGCGCGCTGCCGACCTGGGCCTCACGGGCCGCGAACGCCCGGCGCAGCTAGATGCCAACACCGCCTTGCTGGAGCGCATCGAGGCCATGCGCCGGGTGGCAGGCACGCGCATGGGCCTGGGCGATGTGTCCGACAGCGTGGTGCCCAAGCCGGTGCTGGTCAGCGCCGGGGACGATGCCAACAGCATCACCTCGCGCTACTTCACGCCGCGCCGCTGCCACGCCTCGCACGCCGTCACCGGCGCGATCGGCGTGGCCACCGCCTTCGCCTTGCCCGGCACCGTAGCCAGTGGTGCCAGTACACCGTCGGGCAAGCGCCCACTGGTGGTGCTGCATCCGGCGGGGCAGATCGACATCGAGGTGGAAGTGGTGGGCGTGGGCGAAGCCGCCCAGGTGGAGCGCGCCGCCCTGGTACGCACCGCCCGCAAGATTTTGCAGGGCCAGTTGCAACTTCCCAGCTATGTGTTTCCGCAGGACACCACGGCCCTGGCACCCCAGGCCGCACCCGACACCAGCATCCGCATCATCGTGCCCACCAGCGCAGGCGGCGGCAACGACACCATTGCCCGCGCCCTGGCCCGCAAGC
>NZ_JBWMAX010000282.1:0-1128 GCF_056521385.1 Rhodoferax sp. RT5P35
ATTCGGCCACGCGGCGAACGTCGTCGCTCCAGCCTTTCCAGGCGCAGTAGCGACTCCACCGCGCTTGTGGCGAGGGGAATTCGTCCAAGGTCAAAGTTTGTTCCAGTACACCGGTGGCAAGGGTGGCATCGCGGAACACAAAGCCATCGCCGTTGCTGGTGAAGCTGAAG
The DNA here is from genome assembly GCF_056521385.1 of Rhodoferax sp. RT5P35. Classification (NCBI taxonomy): domain Bacteria; kingdom Pseudomonadati; phylum Pseudomonadota; class Betaproteobacteria; order Burkholderiales; family Comamonadaceae; genus Rhodoferax; species Rhodoferax sp. RT5P35. The sequence continues at coordinate 171 of NZ_JBWMAX010000282.1, forward strand.
GGCACGTCGAGCAGCGTGGCGTAGTTGATGGCCTGGGCCATGCCCGCGCCCATGGCGTGGTGGTTGTCTTTGGCTTCCACCACGGCCAGGGGGATATTGGCCTTGTAAAACAGGGCGTAGTCGGCGCGCAGCACCGTGCTTTTGTCGCGCTGGGCGGTTTTGCCGCGCACCACCACACGGCCAGCGCGCAGGGGAAATTCGCGGTAAATCTGGTCTATGGGGTGCCAGCCTGCGTGCTCCATGGCGGGGCGGATGCACTTGTCGCAGAGGTCGCTTTCGGAAAGTGCTTTTTTATCCATGCCGGTGGGTGTTTCCTGGGTGCGTTGCCGTCACCCTGTTGAACACACCTTGGATGAATGAGCCATGATTTTGCCATTGGGCAGCCGGTGGTTTTATGGCTACTGCAAACGCCCCAACAACCCTCCATCCGGATACCCATCCGCAGGCAAGCCCACACTGCGCTGAAAGCGCCGAATCCCTTCCCGCGTCGCGGGCCCCATCATCCCGTCCGGCGTCCCACTCGCAAAACCGCGCGTGTTCAAAGCAGTCTGCAACGCCTGCAACTGGCTGCGGGTCAAGGCCTGCAGGTCGCGAGGCCAGGGGGCTTGTACGGCGGGGCCGTTGCCGATGCGCTGCGAGAGCAGGCTGACGGCGAGGGCATAGCTGGGGGAGTTGTTGTAGCGCAGGATGGCGCGGAAGTTGGGGCCTACCAGGAAGGCGGGGCCACGGGCTCCGGCGGGGAGCAGCAGCTCGGCATCGGGCAGCAGGGGCAGCGGAGTGCCGTCCATGGTCTGAACGCCTTCGGCCGCCCATTGCTGCGACGGCTGGCGCGCCGTGGTGTCAGCGCGGGCCACGTCGAAGCCGGATGGGAGCTGCACCTCGGTGTCCCAGGGCTGGTCGGCCTGCAAGCCCGAGCGGGGCCGGAAGTGGGCGGCGGATGACATCACGTCGTCACGGC
>NZ_JBWMAX010000283.1:0-1127 GCF_056521385.1 Rhodoferax sp. RT5P35
GTGGAGACGGTGCGCTACTACGAGAAGGAAGGGCTGCTGCCCGCACCCGCGCGCACGGCGGGTAACTTCCGGGTGCACGGCGCGGCGCACCTGGAGCGGCTGCGCCTGATCCGCAACTGCCGGGCGCTGGACATGAGCCATGCGGAAATCCACGCGCTGCTGGCGCTGGCCGATGGACCGGCGGACGACTGCAGCGCAGTCAACGCGGTGTTTGACCAGCAAATAGCACACGTGGACGAGCGCATCCGCGAGCTGGCGCAGCTGAAGCTGCAGTTGACCGCCCTGCGCGGGCGCTGCGGGTCGGAGCAGGCCGTGGATGCCTGCGGCATTTTGCAAGGCCTGGCGGCGATGGAAGTAGAGGCCTCGCCCGCACGCCACACCCATTTGGGCTGACCATGAACCCTCTACACCGTGCAGCCTTGCCCGCCCTGGGCGCCGCCATCTTGTTTGGGGCCAGCACGCCGCTGGCCAAGCAGTTGATCGGCGGCGGTCTGGACTCGCCGTTTTTGCTGGCGGGCTTGTTGTACCTGGGCAGTGGTGGCGGCTTGCTGGTGCTGCGGCTGCTGCGCGACCGGGGCTGGCAGCCCGCCAACCTGCCGCGCGCGGAATGGCCGTGGATGGCCGGAGCCATCGTGTTCGGCGGGGTGCTGGGGCCGCTGCTGTTGATGCTGGGGCTGGCGCACACCACGGCGGCCAGCGCCTCGCTGCTGTTGAACTTCGAGTCGGTGCTGACGGCGGTGCTGGCCTGGGTGGTGTTTCGCGAAAACGCCGACCGCCGCATTGTGCTGGGCATGCTGCTGATCGTAGCGGGCGGGGCCGTGCTGGCCTGGTCGGGCGGCAGCGCAGGAACGCTGGGCTGGGGGCCGTTGGCATTGCTGGGGGCCTGCCTGGCCTGGGCCATCGACAACAACCTGACCCGCAAGGTGTCTGCCTCGGACGCAGTGTGGGTGGCTGCCTGCAAGGGGCTGGTGGCCGGAGCCGTCAACACCGGGCTGGGTTGGGCGCTGGGTGCCGCCTGGCCCGGCGGCGCGGTGCTGGCCTCGGCCCTGGGGATTGGCTTTGTCGGCTACGGGCTGAGCTTGGTGCTGTTTGTGCTGGCCCTGCGCGGGCTGGGCGCGGCACGCACC
>NZ_JBWMAX010000284.1:0-1125 GCF_056521385.1 Rhodoferax sp. RT5P35
TCGCGCCCAGCCGTTTGCGCCACGCGCCAATCTGCATCGTGTACGAGCCGGTGGGGGCACCGGTGGCAGCGGCGAAGGTGTCGTAGTCACCCGTCATGCGGTCGTAGCGCAGGCCGCCCAGCAGCTTCCAGTGGGGGGTAATCTGGACCAGGTCCTGGGCGTAGATGCCCACGCCATTGGATTCGAAGCCATTGCCGGGACGGTAGACGCGCAAGTCTTCGTTGAACGACGCGCCGTCGTTCGGGGTGCCTGCCGTGGTGCTGGGCTTGGTGGTGGCCACGCCGCCCTGGGCTACGGTTAATCCGGCCATGACGGTGCGCTTTTCTTGCGCAAAGTCGATACCGGCCAGCACTTCGTGGCCCACGCCCAGGGCTTCAAACTTGCTGCTGAAGTCGGACTGGACGTACAGGTTGTCCATCTGCTGCACTTTGGCCTGCAGTGAGCGGGTCATCACGGTGGATGGGTTGAAGGTGGCCAGCGACACGGCCTGGCCGCCCACTGCGGGCACGCGGATCAGGCTGGCACGCATGTCGCGGTTGTAGTCGCCCTTGCGGATCGAGGTCTTCAGCTCCGAATCGGGGCTGAAGCGGTGCAGGTGGCTGAGCGACACATAGGCCGCCTTGGTGTTGTTGTAGTCGCTGGCCATGCCGTAGTAGGCATCGGGGTCGAGCTTGGTGTTGAGGCCGGTTTCCGCCACGGTAGAAGCGGCGGTGGGGCGAATCCACGGCAGGCCGTAGTTCATGCCGTTCTTGTTGTTCAGGTAGTACAGGCCTGCCGAGAACTCGTCCGAGCTGCCGATGCCGAAGCGGTACGCCGCTGCCAGGCCTTGTTTGTCGATGCTGGAGCCCGCGCCGTTGTTGTCGGCGGAGTTGGTCATCAGGTTCAGGCGCAGGGCCGCGTCGTCGGCGGTCTTGATGTTGAAGTCACCGGTCAGGCGGCGGTACTTGCTGTTGCCCAGGGTCAGGTTGACTTCGCTGGCATCTTTCAGCAGCGGCTGCTTGTTGACCTGGTTGACCGCACCGCCGGTGGGGCGACGGCCAAACAACATCGAGGCAGAGCCACGCAAAATTTCCACGCGGTCATCGTTGAAAGTGTCGCGCTAGTAGAAAGCCGGATCGCGGGTAC
>NZ_JBWMAX010000285.1:0-1124 GCF_056521385.1 Rhodoferax sp. RT5P35
TGCGCGATCATGCCGCCCATGCTGACGCCCACCACATGTGCTCTCGCAATGCCCAGCGCATCGAGCACGCCCAGCGAGTCGGCGGCCATGTCACTCAGGCTGTAGGGTGCACGCGGTGTCAGGCCGAGCTTGAAGCGGATGCTCTGCCAGATCAGGTTGGGCGAGCCCAGGGCTTCAAACCGGTGGCTCAAGCCCACGTCCCGGTTGTCGTGGCAAATCACCCGGTAGCCCGCCTTCACCAACGCGTTGATGAAGGCGGGTGGCCAGGCCACGAGTTGCATGCCCAGCCCCATGATCAACAGGACCACCGGGCGGTTCTCGCCCGGGGCGCCAGCGCCCGTGTCTTCGACCTCGATTTCAATGTTGTTTGCTCTTATTTTCATAGCTAATCCCGAAGGTAGAACAAGGGCTACAGCCTGGTTTTATATAAATTTCAAACCATTTGGCGGCGCCGAAACACCAGCCGTTCGGGCGTGGATACCGCCACCTCAAACGCGTAACCTTCGGTATCAAAGCCCTGCAGCTGCTGGGGCGTGACCAGCCGGTGTGTGGCGGCATAACGCGCCATCAAACCCCGGGCCCGCTTGGCCATGAAGCTGATGATCTTGTACTGGCCACCATCCCGCTCTTCTTCAAACACACATTCCACCACGCGGGCCTTCAGGGCCTTGAGGTCCACCGCCTTGAAGTACTCCTGCGAAGCCAGGTTCACCACCACGGGCGACACGTCGCGCTGCAGACGCCCGTTCAGGTAGGCGGACAACTGCGAACCCCAAAACTTGTACAAATTGCTGCCCTGCGGGTTGGCCAGGCGGGTGCCCATCTCCAGCCGGTAGGGTTGCATGTAGTCCAGCGGGCGCAGCACGCCGTACAGGCCACTCAGAATGCACACATGGTCTTGCGCCCAGGCCAGGTCATCGGCACCCAGGGTTTTGGCGTCCAGCCCCTCATACACATCGCCATTGAAGGCCAGCACCGCCTGTTTCGCATTTTTGGCGGTGAATTTGGGTCGCCACGCCTGGTAGCGCGCCACGTTCAGGCCCGACAGGGTGTCGCTCAGGCTCATCAGCTGGGCAATTTGCTGCGGCGACTGCACTTTGAGCAGTTCGATCAACTCGGCCGAT
>NZ_JBWMAX010000286.1:0-1123 GCF_056521385.1 Rhodoferax sp. RT5P35
CATCAAGGCCTACACCTCCGCACCGCTGAACCTGCAAGATTTGGCCAATGGCCGCATCGACGCCGCGCTGAACGACCGCCTGCTGGTGCCCTACATGATCAAGGAAGCCAAGCTGCCCCTGCGCCCCTCCACCGTGCTGCTGGACAACCCGCAAAAGCAGGGCATCGCCTTCCGCAAGGGCAGCCCCAAGCTGAAAGACGCGCTGGACAAGGCCCTGGGCGAGATCGTCAAGGACGGCAGCTACGCCAAGATTTCCATGAAGTGGTTTGGCGTGGACGCATCCAAGTAACGCAAATCCAATTCCTGTGACAATGCGCCCGCCCACCAGCGGGCGTTTTTGCGTGAAGGCCTTGCTAAGTGATCGACTACCTCCAACCCATCTGGGATTCCGCGCCGCTCATCGCCTGGGGCACGGCCTACACCATCGGCTATGCCTTGCTGGGCATGGTGTTTGGGCTGCCGGTGGCGCTGTTCATCACCTGGGCGCGGTTTGAAAAAATCCCGGTACTGGCGGGGTTTTTCGGCCTGTACGTGAGCTTCATGCGCGGCACGCCGCAGCTGATCCAGGCGTTTTTGATCTACTTTGGCATAGGCTCCATGGGGCTGGATTTGCCGCTGGTGGTGATCGGCACGCTGGTGCTGATCGTCAACGCCAGCGCCTACCTGTCCGAGACGCTGCGCGGTGCGCTGAACGGCATCACCCACGGCCAGTGGAGCGCGGGCCTGAGCCTGGGGCTGACCCAATTCCAGACCCTGCGCTTTGTGGTCACGCCCCAGGCGCTGCGGCTGGCGATTCCGGGCATCAGCAACACCTTGATCGGGCTGTTCAAAGACACCTCGGTGCTGTCGGTGATCACCGTGGCCGAGCTGCTGAAGATCATCAACGACGTGATTTCGGCCACCTTCAAACCCTTCACCTTCTACCTACTGGCCGCGCTGATCTACTGGTCGCTGTGCCTGGTCTACGAATACGCGGTGCACCGCCGCCTGGAAGCGCGCTACAGCAAGGCCTACGCGCGTTAAGTTTGCTATTTGATTTGTAGCTTATCGTGCTTATGGAATAAGCGCTAGAGGCCTATTTTCCTTAAATTCGGGCAGGGCTGCGGGGCCTTCACAAATGGCA
>NZ_JBWMAX010000287.1:0-1122 GCF_056521385.1 Rhodoferax sp. RT5P35
GGAGGCCGGTGAGCCGGGTGTAGGCATCGGCATCTACGCCACTGCCCTGTGGCTGATAGCCCGCGATGGCGCACTGGCCGAACTGGCGGCTCCGGCGCACGACAAGGGTGCGATAGAGCTGGACATCCGGCAGGCCATCGCGCTGGGCACCTCGCGGGCAAAGGCCTCGGCCCATACCCGGCAGCAGCGCAAGGAAAAGCATGGCTAGTGCCGCCGCCTCCCGGTTCGACACGCTGTGGCTGTGGTTTCTGGGCCAGCCCGCGTCGCCACAGTTGGTGGGCGAACTGCGCTTGCTGACCGTAGGCAAAGGCGTGTCGCTCACCTATGCGGCCAGCTGGATCGCGCACGGCTTTCGCCTCAGCGAAGACCTGCCCCTGGTGGACATGGAACACCTGCCAGTGGAAAAAAGCATGGCCGCAGGCGCGGTAGACGACGCACGGCCCGACCGCTGGGGCGAGCGTGTCATCCAGTTTCTGGACAAACCCCCTCGCCTGTCGCTCATGGAATACCTGTACTTCGCCGGGGACGACCGTTTCGGCGCGCTGGGCGTATCCACCTCGCCCGATACGTATCTGCCACGGCGCAACGGCCCCCTACCCCGCCTGGAAGATGCCCAGACGCTGAGCGAAGTGGTGCGCAAAATCAGTGCCCGCGAGCCGCTCACCGACACCGAGCGCCGCATGGCCACGGCGGGCGGCAGCTTTGGCGGTGCCAAGCCGAAGGCGCTGGTCCAGATCGACGGCGCAGAGTGGGTGCTGAAGTTCTTCAACAACGAACCCATCGACGTGCCGCTGGTCGAACATGCGTCGATGACGCTGGCGGCCCAGGCAGGCATACGGGTGGCGCAAACCCTGCCGATCCACCTGGTGGGCGAGACGGCGTTGGCGGTGCGCCGGTTTGACCGCGCCGACAGCAGCCGCATCCACTGCATCTCGGCGGGCACGGCCCTGCGCGCTGCGACGGCGGCGGGGCAGGCCCCCGACCTGGGCTACCCCAGCCTGGCCCAGTTGCTGCGCCGCACCGGCGACACCACCGATGGCACCCACCAGCACCAGATGCGCGAGCTGTTTAGGCGCATGGTCTGCAACAGCCTCATCGACAACACCGACGACCACGAGAAAA
>NZ_JBWMAX010000028.1:0-2868 GCF_056521385.1 Rhodoferax sp. RT5P35
AAACGGCGGCGCTGATGGTCATGTCACCCGAAGCCGTGGCCCCGGTGCGGCCAATCACCAGCGTACCAGCGGTGATGCGGTCCAGCTCGGCATCGCTCAGGCCCAGCGTGAGCGGGCTGCCGGTCAACACATCGGCTCCGCCCAGGTTGATCTGCGTGCCTGCGGTGAGGTTGCGGATGTTCACAGTGCCAGTACCCGCCGACAAGCTCTCGGTGCCGTTACCGGCGTAGCTGTCGGTCGTCACGGTGATGGGTTGGTTGTTGCTGGTGCTGATGGAGCTGGTCCCCAGCCTCACGCCCACAGCGCCCGCTTGCCCCAGCGCGTCGCCCTGGATGCTGATGGCCCCATTGGCGGTGACCGAACTGCTGCCGTCGAAAAAAACCGCGTTCGATGCACCCGTGGCACCGCCGACCAGCGCGCCCAGGATCTGGACGGTGCCTGCCGTGGTGCTGATGGCTGCAGCATTGGTCAGACGGACACCCCGCGCAGCGGTGCCCCCCCCGGCGGTTCCGGTCAAGGCGATATTGCCGCCGCCGGTGGCTCTTACCTGCCCCGCGCCCACATGCACGCCGTGGGCATCATTGCTGCCAGGCGTTGCTACGCCCGTCATCTGGATGTTGCCGCCCGCGGTGGTTTGCACGGTACCGCCGGGTATGTAGATGCCGTAATTGACCCTGGTGCCGCTGCCTCCAGCACCCGTGATGCTGAGGGTACCCGAGGCGGTTTGCAGCGTGGCACCGGTAAAGAGCGCCACCCCATCTGAATCGCCATCGGTGCCGTTGCCCCCGGCACCGACAATCGTCAGGTTACCTGCGCCGCCCGCGCTGACCAGCGCCGTGCCCGCCACATGCACCCCATCGTTGCTGTCGGACACACTGCCGCTGCCACCGCCCGCGCCCGTGAGGTTGATATGGCCGCCCGTGGTGGTCACTTGTGCACTGCCACCCACCCACACACCGTCTTGCAAGTCGCCCGTGCTGGCCCCACCCGTTCCATTGACGGTGATCGCCCCACTGGCTGTGCTGCCGGTGGATGAATCGATATTGACACCCACATCGGCATTGGCAGTGCCCGCACCGCCCGTGCCTATGAGAGTAACCGTACCGGCCCCGCTGGTGGTCAGAGTGCTGCTGCCCCTGAGGTCAATGCCATAGCTGTCGTCGGCACCTATGCCGCGCAGGGCCACATTGCCCCCACCGGCGTTGAGCGCAGCCCCGTTCAGCGCGATGCCGTCCGTGTTGGCCACGCTGCCGCGCGCACTGCCCGAACCATCACCCGCCACCCCGCCGCCCAGGGTGATATTGCCGCCGTTGCTGGTGATGCTGGAGCCGGTGTTCATCACAATCGCCCCGGCCCCGCTGCCGTCCAGGTCGCTGTTGAACACCACGTTCAGCCGGTTGGTGCTGGCGCTGATGGCCACGTTCGAGGCCACCACGATGTCGTTGTGCGCCCGCAGGGTCAGCGTGGTGTCCACACCGCCGGTCTTGCTGATGTTGGCGTTGACGTTGATATCGCCCGGGTCGGTGTTGACACCGCTGGAGCCGGTGGCGGGCACATCGACGGACGTGTCCACCGTCACGCTGGTGCCCGCGCTCAGGCTGGCGCTGATGGTGGCGGCCTGGCCTGCACCGATGGTGTAGTTGTAGGGGTCGATCAGCCACAGCCCGGCCTGCGCTTGCCCGCCCGCCTGCACCTGGGCGGTGTCCATCACCACCGTGTGGCCCGAGGTTTCCACCTGCCCGCCCGCAGCCACACCGCTGGCCGTAATGCGGCCGTTGACGGTGATGACGCTGTTGGCGTTGTGCACATCGCTCCACAGCACCACTGTGCCACCAATGCCGCTCTGGGTGGCACTGGCATCGATGCTGGCACCCTGCGCCATCGCCACCGTGGTGGCCTGGGCCATGCTGCCGCTACCCTGCCAGTCGCCGCCCACCAGCACCGTGCCGCCGCCGGTGGCCCCGCGGGCGTTCAGGCTGCTACCGGCCAGCAAGCTGATGTTGTCGCCCTCCAGCACGATGCGCCCACCCTGGGCCGTCAGGCTGCTGGCCTCTATCTGGCCGCTGTTGATGACGCTGGCCTGCAGGCCGCGCAGGGCCGTGGCGCTGAGGATGATCTGCCCGCCCGGGGCCAGCACAGCGGTGCGGTTCTCCACCAGGGCCTTGATCTGGCTGGGCGTGACGCTGAGGCTGGCCAGGCGGCTGAAGGCATCAAAGTTCAACTGGATAGTTTCGCCCGCCGCCATGGCCACCGCGCTGGCGGTGATGGTGCCCTGGTTGCGCACCTCGGGGGCCAGCAAGGCAATGGTCTGGGCGGCGGTGAGCGTGCCCTCGTTGACCACGCTGCCGGTGGCCCCATTGCGGCTAAAGCGGGCCGTGCCCGCCATGAAGTCGGCATCGGTCTGGTTCATGCTGGTGGCGGTGAGCGCGCCTACGTCGAGCACGGTGCTGGGGCTGAAGTACACGCCCGCCGGGTTGACCAGGGTGACCTGGCCGGGGGCGTTGATGCGGCCAAAGATCTGGCTGGGGTTCATGTCCAGCACGCGGTTCAGGGTAGCGCTTTGCGCATTGGGCTGGTTGAAGTTGACGGTGGCCGCTGACCCGAGGTTGAAAGTATTCCAGTTAATCACCGCGCGCTGGCTGGTCTGGTTGACGTTCAACACCGGGGCGCTGCTGCTGCCTGCGCCTTGCAAGGTGGCCGCGCCCTGGGTGACCACGCCGCCCTGGGGCAAGGTAGTGGGGGCTGGGGTCTGGGCCGACACCTGGGCCGGATTTATAAGAAATAGCCCCCCCGTGCTTATGGCATAAGCACAAGCAGCTACTTTTTTGATAGTAAACCGCACCGGTACCGCACCTTGCCTGCGCCGCT
>NZ_JBWMAX010000288.1:0-1120 GCF_056521385.1 Rhodoferax sp. RT5P35
ATGGCGGTTCGGGGCCGGCGGGTTTACGGAGGTAAGCATCCATTGTGATGCCGTGCAACCCGTGTTACCGGGCCGGTACACAGCGCCCAATGGCCGCCCCGTAAAATACCGGACTCACAAGAATCCTCACCCTGCATTTCCACTGGAGCAACCCCCGATGGCCGATACCCTCTTGAGCGCAACCACTCCCGACGTCGCAGCACCCGCGCAGGCCACGGGCAAACCGTCGGCGGCCATGGCCAACGCCATCCGCGCGCTCGCCATGGACGCGGTGCAAGCCGCCAACTCGGGCCACCCCGGTGCGCCCATGGGCATGGCCGACATGGCCGTGGCTTTGTGGGACCAGCACCTGCAGCACAACCCCAAGAACCCCAACTGGATGAACCGCGACCGCTTTATCCTGTCCAACGGCCACGGCTCCATGCTGCTATACGCGCTGCTGCACCTCACCGGCTACAAGCTGCCCATGGCCGAGCTGAAGAACTTTCGCCAGCTGCACAGCAAGACCGCGGGCCACCCCGAGTACGGCATCACCCCCGGCGTTGAGACGACCACCGGCCCACTGGGCCAGGGCATCACCAATGCCGTGGGCTTTGCGCTGGCCGAGAAGTTGCTGGCCCAAGAGTTCAACCGCGAAGGCCATGCCATCGTCGACCACCACACCTACGCCTTCATGGGCGACGGTTGCCTGATGGAAGGCATCAGCCACGAAGCCGCGGCCCTGGCCGGTGCCTGGAAGCTGAACAAGCTGGTCGCCCTGTACGATGACAACGGTATCTCCATCGACGGCCAGGTCGCCCCCTGGTTCATCGACAACAGCGCCCTGCGCTTTGTGGCGTACGGCTGGAACGTGATCGGCCCGATCGACGGCCACGATGCGGCTGCCGTGTCGGAAGCCATCACCCACGCTAAGGCCCAGGCCGAAAAGCCCACGCTCATCATCTGCAAGACCCACATCGGCAAAGGCAGCCCGAACCGCGCCAACACCTCCAAGGCCCACGGCGAACCTCTGGGTGCCGAAGAAATCAAGCTGACCCGCGAAGCCCTGAACTGGCCCTACGCGCCGTTCACCATCCCCAAAGACATCGCTGCCGCCTGGGATGCCAAGGCCGCCGGAGCC
>NZ_JBWMAX010000289.1:0-1120 GCF_056521385.1 Rhodoferax sp. RT5P35
TTGATCAGCTCCAATCGTCAATGACATGGTGTGAAAGGACGGTCAGCTTAGCATGCCGGGTGGCTGGCAGGCCACATCCATATCAAGCTGCAAGGCCGTGGACAGGCGGGCGTCCGACCGGCGCGTCTACCCGCGGGCAAGTCGTGTCTAGCGGCCGCCCGCCACGTCCAGCATCGACCCGGTGGTGTAGCTGGACTCGCCCGACAGCAGCCACAGGATCGCCTGCGCGTCCTCCATCGCTGTGCCGGCGCGCTGCATCGGCACCAGCGGCGCCATCTGGCGGGCCCGCTCAGGCTGGCCGCCCGAGGCATGGATGTCGGTCTCGATGATGCCGGGTCGCACCGCATTGACGCGAATGCCCTCCAGCGCCACTTCTTTCGCCAGCCCGATGGTCAGTGAGTCGATGGCGCCCTTGCTCGCGGCATAGTCCACGTACTGGCCCGCGCCACCCAGGCGCGCTGCCGCACTGGAGACGTTGACGATGGCACCGCCCGCCCCGCCAAAACGGGTGCTCATGCGTTTGACGGCTTCGCGTGCGCACACAAAGCTGCCCAGCACGTTGATGTCGAACATGCGCTGGATCCGCGCCACCGTCATCTCGTCCACGCGGGCTGCCACGTCCACCACCCCCGCGTTGTTGACCAGCAAGTGAACAGGCTGCGCCTCGGCGATCAGCCGGTCGGCAAAGCTGTAGACGGACACCAGGCTGGCCAAGTCCAGCAGTTCAAACCGCACCCGCGCCTGGGGCAGCATGCGCAGCAGGTGCCGCACCGCCTCCGCGCCCTTGTGCGCATTGCGCCCGGCCAGGATGACCTCGGCCCCGGCAGCGGCCAGGGCCAGCGCAGTCTCGAACCCCAGGCCGCCCACGCCGGTCACCACCGCCCGCTGACCGTGTTGGGGCGGAATATTTTGCACAGTCCAGTCCATCCGCATTCCTTTATGCGTGAGTAATCACGCAATTAAAATATACAAAAAAAACGCTACTTCGCCAGGGAAATGCCGTTCCACAGAATCTCGAACCCCCTCTGCCGGTACGCATCTGCGGCCTCGGGCTCGCGGGCCATGGCATCCATGGTGGCTTCGGCCAGGCTGGCCATGCAGGCCCAGATGAAGGCCACCG
>NZ_JBWMAX010000290.1:0-1119 GCF_056521385.1 Rhodoferax sp. RT5P35
TGGCGGCGGCATCCATGCTCTGGTTCCACAGCGCGGCCGATTCTTCCAGGTACTGCTTTTGCAGAGCTTGCAGCTTGGTAGCGGAAAAATTGATCTGGGGTGTAGCGGGCATGCCGCCTGCCGGTAGGCCCAAATCCAGCCCCTGTACCGGCTTGATGGCATCGGCCCAAGCCCGCGACCATGTGTCGCCCAAGGTCTGCTGGAATTGCTGGGCGGATTTGGCCCAGTCTGGATCAGAATGCATGGAAGCTCCTCGCAAAGCGGATTTTTTGGGCCTGTGCCGGGCACGGGCCGTTTTTAGGTTGTAGACGGTAACTGACAGCGGGGCATAAAACCTTGCGGGTACTGCGTAGACCTCTCTGAATTTGAAACAATTTGTATGTACATAGTTCCGATTGGCTGGCTATATGTGGCCCTGATGATGGCTGTCGCCGAGGCGACCAATACTAACGGCACTGTCATGGGCGGCATCCTCACGTTTCTACTGTACGGGCTGGGCCCGGTGTCGCTGGTGGTGTACCTGATGGGCGCGCCCGCGCGGCGCAAGGCGATCAAGCGGCGTGAGGCAGCCGAACAAGCGTCAGCCCTGCAGCCAGATGCAGGCGGCCATGCGCCCGCAGACCCCGCTGCGCCGGTACGAGAAGAAGCGTGACGGCTGGCTGACGGTGCACCAGTCCAGGCCGCCGTCGTTGCCGTAAATGCCTTGCACACCCAGCGCCTGCAAACGCAGCCTGGCCAGACCCGGCAAGTTAGCCAGCCATTTACCCGCGCCGTGTGGCACAAAGCATGCGGCGGCCTCGGGCTGCTGGGCGATGAAGGCGGCGGGCACTTCCGGCCCCACCTCAAAGGCCGTAGGTCCGATGCACGGCCCCAGCCACGCTATTATTTCAGTAGCTGCTTGCGCCGATGGAATAAGCGCCACAGCCCTCATTTCCTTGTAAGTTGCTTCCAGCACGCCCTGCCCGTCCACGCCTAGCAGGCCGCGCCAGCCCGCATGCGCGGCGGCTACCACCGTGCCCTGCATGTCGGTGAACAGCACCGGCAGGCAGTCGGCCACCATCGCGGTACAGGCGATGCCGGGCTGGGTGGTGAGACTGGCATCGGCCACCAGCGGCTCAG
>NZ_JBWMAX010000291.1:0-1118 GCF_056521385.1 Rhodoferax sp. RT5P35
GTCACCGGTGCGATGTGGCTCAAAGCCCGCGACACTCTGGCCCGCATCGCCGATCTGGCCGATGCCGAGGGCGTGACCTTCACATTAGAGAACCTGAACCTGCCGGTAGACCACCCCGGCGTGCCCTTTGGCCGGGCCGAAGACACCCTGGCCCTGGTGTCTGCCGTGAACCACCCGCGCCTGCGCCTGAATCTGGACCTGTACCACGCCCAGATCGGCGAAGGCAACCTGGTCGAACTCTGCCAACGCTGCCTGCCCTGGATTGGCGAAGTGCAGGTGGCCGACGTGCCCGGCCGCATGGAGCCCGGCACCGGCGAAATCAACTACCCCGGTATCGCCCGCGCGCTGCATGCCATGGGCTACCGCGGCCCGGTGGGCATGGAGGCCTTTGCCTCGGGCGACCCCGAAGCCGCGCTGGAAGCCTATGTGCTGCGCGCCGGGCCCGAGGACGATGCTCAACTGTTCAAGCTGTTTGCCGCCATCGAAGGGCGCAAGCTGCTGCTGTACGGCCCCACCCGTATCGGGCATTCGGCCACCCACGTGGTGCTCCCCCCGACGCATTGATTTTTGTAAGTGACCAAGGAAAAAGATGAAAGCAGCCATTATTTTTGAACGTGGAGCCCCGCCGGTGGTGGGCCAGTTCCGCGAACCCGAGCCGCGTGAAGGCGCTGTGCTGATCGACGTGGACACCGCAGGACTGGGCGGCTGGGACGTGCTGGGTGCGTACCGCCTGGGCGTGGAATACCCCTGCGTGATCCGTGGCGAGGGCGTAGGCCGCAACCCGGACGGGCAGCGGGTGTACTTTGGCGAGCGCTCGGTGCTGCCCTTTGGCGCCTGGGCCGAACGCACTTTGGTGCCTGCCGAAGAAGTCTGGGCCGTGCCCGACAACGTGGACGACAAAACCGCCATCAGCATGGGCATTGCAGCTACCGGGGCCATCGTGCCGCTGGAGCAGGCCAAGATCCAGAAGGGCGAAAACGTGTTGGTGCTGGGTGCCACCGGCACGCTGGGCCAGATCGCCCTGCAACTGGCCCGCCACCTGGGTGCCGGGTGCGTGGTGGCCGCCGCCCGCTCTGAAGAAGCCTTGCAGTCGCTGAAAGCGCGGGGCATTGCCGACG
>NZ_JBWMAX010000292.1:0-1117 GCF_056521385.1 Rhodoferax sp. RT5P35
TGCAGGCGTTGCAAAGCACCCGCGCCATGCTGCGCGGCCACCACTCGGCCGGGCAGGACGTGATCGAATTTGCGGTGCCGCATACGCTGGCCTTCACCTTTTTCCCGGCCTGGGTGTCGCTGCTGCGCGAGAAGTTTGGCCCCATCAAAAGCCGCTTGATCGCCCTGAACGTGCACGACGCAGTGATGCGCCTGGTCGAGGGCAGCTGCGACCTGCTGATTGCCTACCACCACACCTCGCAGCCTTTTCAGCTGGCGGCCGACCGCTACGAGATGGTCAGCCTGGGGCAGGAGGTGATTGCGCCTTATGTCAAGGCCGATGCCGATGGCGCGCCGCTGTTCCAGTTGCCGGGCCGTCCGGGCCAGTTGCTGCCGTACCTGGGTTACGCACCGGGTGCCTACCTGGGCCAGACGGTGGACATGATCCTCAAGCAGTCGGCCACGCCCATCCACCTGGACCGGGTCTACGAGACCGACATGGCCGAAGGCCTCAAAGCCATGGCGTTGGAAGGCCACGGCATCGCCTTCCTGCCCTATAGCGCCGTCAAAAAAGAACTGCGCGCCCGCAAGCTGGTCAGCGCCGCCCCACCCGGCCTGACCGGACTGGAGATGACCATGGACGTGCGCGCCTACCGCGAAAAGCCCAGCGGCCCGGCGGCGGCCAAGGGCACGGCGCAGGCCTTGTGGACCTACCTGGCCTCGCAAAAGCCTGCGAAGTAGCCGGAACGCATCCATGCCATGGCGGCATGGCGGCCATGACAGATCTATGACAGCCATGCATAAGCCTGCATGCAAACGGCATTGGTGTTTGGATAAGCGCGCCCTTACAGTTCGCCACCTCTACCACTGCCCTGGCGCCGTATGTCTACCAACTTTCGCATCGAACATGATTTTTTGGGTGAAAAGCAGATTCCAACAGTCGCCTACTGGGGCGTGCATACCGCCCGCGCGGTAGACAACTTTCACATCTCGGGCACCCGCATTTCGGCCATGCCGGACCTGATCCGTGCGCTGGCCTATGTCAAGACCGCCGCCGCCCGCACCAATGTGGAGCTGGGCGTGCTGGATGCCAAGCTGGCCGATGCCATCGTGCTGGCCTGCAACGATCTGGTGGCGGG
>NZ_JBWMAX010000293.1:0-1112 GCF_056521385.1 Rhodoferax sp. RT5P35
AATTTACCGAAGGCGTATTGGCCGTGGCGATTTACCACAACCACCGGGACATCACTGGGCACTTTTTCCAGCTGCGCCAAGGCCCAGTCCACAAAGCCAGCACATTCATTGGTCGGGTCCATTGCGGTTCGATGTGCGCCCTGAATGATCGGGCATGCACTGTAGGACCACTGCATCACGGAGCCAGGCGCATCAGACGGTACCGCTGCGGCCACTGCCGACATGACTGCATCCGCATGGCTATCGCCCAGCACGATGGCCTTGAGCGGGCCAGTGCCATAAAGACATGAGGGCGAGGCCATCCCTTTGCCCGCATGGCAGTCGGCACGTCGCAGATTGCGGTCCAGCGCGGCCTGGCTGGCCTGCTCAATGGTCGGGTCAAAGCGTCCCGCAACACCATTTTTGAGTACTACCGCCCCGCATCCCATTGCCAATAGGGCGGCTGTTCCGGCCAGACTGCCCACACTCACACCGAATGAAAGCCGACTGAACAAGCGCCGTGCGGGCGTTTCGACTAGGTGGAAAGACAAGTGTCCCAACATCCCCGTCAACGCCAGCCCTGCTGCCACGGCCCAGTGCGCACTTTGGAGGTCGGCATAACGCAAGGCGACGACGATAGGCCAATGCCACAGGTACAGCGAATAGGACCTGCTGCCCAGCCACTGGGCCAGGGTGTTGCCGGTCCATAGGGATTGGCCACGGCCCGACGCCAAAACCATGGCGGAGCCCAGTACCGGCAGCAGCGCACGCCAGCCAGGCCAAGCCGAGCCTGCGTCAAAACTCAACACGGAAGCCACGATCAAGCCCAGGCCGCACAGCTCCAGGGCAACGCGGTGGCGTGTAGTAAGTGCCGTGGGACTGGCCAGCAAATACACCAACCCTCCCGCCAGCATCTCCCAAGCCCGAGTGGGCAGCAAAAAGAAGGCCGTGGAAGGTTTCGATGCGGTTACGGCAACGCACAATCCCAGTGAAACGATAAAGCTGACCGCCAAGGCCCAGGTAGCCGAGCGGCGACCCGGCACCCACTTCCATAACCCCCACAAAGCCACCGGCAGCACCAGATAGAACTGCCACTCCACCGCCAGCGACCAGGTGTGCAGAAGCCATTTGTC
>NZ_JBWMAX010000294.1:0-1111 GCF_056521385.1 Rhodoferax sp. RT5P35
GGCCTGTGCGGCGTGGTCGATCTGGTGCGCTTCATGGCCCCCGACACGCCGGTGCTGCGCAGCGATGCGGCCTTGTCCGAGTGCAGCCTGCTGTCGTTCAACGCGGGCATGGAGCTCAATTGCGCCATGCTGGTAGACCAGCTCAGCGGCCTGCGCGGCCCGGATGCATTTACCGCGTCCGCCCCGGCACCCGTGGGAGCACCTGGCTACCTGGGCCCCATCCACACCGACGCGGCCGGTTTGCCGTGGCAGGAAATCAACCTGCTGAGCCTGTCCCAACTTCCTTCTTTTCTGAGCATCAGTGCTTAGGGCCCCTCCAGAAAGCTGCACCATGCCCGCTGTTGACGACAAGTCCTACTCCCACCCGACCCTGGAGGACTCTGCGGATTCCGAGACCGATACCGTGGCCGATTACCCGGTTCTGCCGAAGGCGCACCCCAGCCACGACTTCGGCGAAAGCCGCTTTGTCAGCCCGCATGCGCCTGACGCAGCCGACGAATGGGTGAGCTTGCCCTTGCTGGGCCACCGCCACACCACCTCCCACCAGCGGATTCTGGCGGTGGTGATGGGGGCGGCCCTGCTGGTGCTGGCTGTGGTGGCCGCATGGGCCCTACACCGCGCCGACACGGTGGCGCAGCAACTGGCCGCCACCGGCCAGGCCCTGATGCAGTCCCAGCGCCTGGCCAAGTCGGTATCCCAAGCCCTGGTGGGCAGTGCACCTGCGTTTGCCGATGTGGCCGAAAGTGCCGACGTGCTGGCCAAGAACGTGCGCGGCCTGCAGGCTGGAGACGACCGTCTGAGCGCGGTCAACGCCGATGCCCAGACCGATATGGCCCAAATCACCCCGCTGATGGAGCGTGCCGAAAAGAACGCCGCCACCGTCATGGGCCAGCAAAAAATCCTGACCCAGGTGGGTGCCGCACTGCACACCATCAACCGCCAATCGTCCGATCTGCTGGAAATCGCGGAAACCGTGGCCTCGTTCAAATTGCAGCAGGCCGCCAGCCCGACCGAGATTTCTGCCGCAGGCCAATTGGTCATGCTGACCCAGCGCATTGGCAAGTCGGCGAATGAATTCCAGACCATGGAAGGCGTGAGTCCCGAGGCCGTC
>NZ_JBWMAX010000295.1:0-1111 GCF_056521385.1 Rhodoferax sp. RT5P35
AGCTGCAGCCCAAGCGCACCGGCGGTTTGCGCCTGCTGGAAATTCCCAAGGTCACACTCAAACAGGTGCAGCGCGCGCTCTACAGCGGACTGCTGCAACACGTTCCGGTGCACGAGGCAGCGCACGGCTTTGTTCCTGGGCGCTCGATCGCGACCCACGCAGCGGCCCATGCAGGCCAGGCCGTGGTGGTCCGGTTCGATCTGCGCGACTTCTTTGGCGGTATCCGCGCTGCCAGGGTCATGGCGCTGTGGCGTACCCTGGGCTATCCCCCCGGTGTGGCGCGTTGCCTGACAGCGCTGTGCACCCACCGGACCGCCAGGATGGTGGTGGATCGGTTGCGGGGCGACGGAGGCCTGGACTGGCTGGGTGCCAAACGGCTGCAGTCCGCCCACCTGCCCCAGGGCGCGCCGACCTCGCCGACGTTGGCAAACCTGTGCGCCTTTGGGCTGGATCTGCGCCTGGACGGTTTGGCCTGGGTGTTCGGTGCCCGCTACACCCGTTATGCGGATGACTTGGTGTTTTCGGGTTCGGCGGCCTTGCGCCCGCAGTTCCGGGCGCTGCAGGCCTGGGTGGCGGCAATTGCCGAAGACGAAGGTTTTGCCTTGCATCCGGCCAAGACCCGTTGCCTGCCACAGCATCGGCAGCAACGCATCACCGGCATCGTGGTGAACGCGCGACCGCATACGCCACGGCAGGATTTCGACCGGCTCAAAGCCTGTTTGCACCAGTGCGTGCACCAGGGGCCAGCGTCGCAGAACCCTGCCGAACTGGTGGATTTCCGCGCCCATTTGCTGGGACGCATCGGCTGGGTAGGGCAGTTCAATGCTGCACGGGCAGCCAAGCTGATGGGCTTGTTCGAACAAATCCACTGGTGATGGATTCAAACAAAATCAGCCTCCAACGCCCATTCCATGGGCGCAAACAGCTACGTTTTAAATAGCGCCTTGCCCCCCGCCTTCCGCACCGCCCGCAGGTTCGGTGCGGGCGGCGCCCAGCTTTTGGTAGAGCGCGGCGCGGGAGATGCCGAGGGCGGCGGCAGCGGCGGCCTTGTTGCCTTTGGTCATGCGCAGGGCGGCGGCGATGGCGCTGCGTTCGGCGGCATCGA
This sequence comes from Rhodoferax sp. RT5P35, assembly GCF_056521385.1. Classification (NCBI taxonomy): domain Bacteria; kingdom Pseudomonadati; phylum Pseudomonadota; class Betaproteobacteria; order Burkholderiales; family Comamonadaceae; genus Rhodoferax; species Rhodoferax sp. RT5P35. The sequence continues at coordinate 1,106 of NZ_JBWMAX010000295.1, forward strand.
CCACGC
>NZ_JBWMAX010000296.1:0-1110 GCF_056521385.1 Rhodoferax sp. RT5P35
CATCTGCCGGGCACTGGTGGATGCCATTGGCCAGGAAATTGACCGTGAGCTGCTGGTCAAATGGCAGCTTGTCACATCCGAGACTCGCTTCAATGCGGTCACCTCGGGCCAGGTGGACCTGGAATGCGGCTCTACCACCAGCAACCTGGAGCGGCAAAAACTGGTGGGCTTTTCGCCCACGACATTTGTGTCCGGCACCAAGCTGCTGGTCAAGAACGGCTCGCCGGTCAAGTCGTTCCGTGACCTGGTCGGCAAGCGTGTCGGCGTAACGGCGGGCACTACCAACGAAAAAACGCTGCGCGAACTGTCCGAGAAGTTCAAACTCAATCTACAACTGGTAGTGTCGCGAGACCATGCCGAGTCGTTTGCCCAATTGGCATCCGGCAAGGTGGAGGCGTTCGCCACGGATGACGTGTTGCTCTACGGGCTTTTGGCGCAGAACAAGGCGCAGGCTGACTATGGTGTAGTGGGTGAGTTTCTGTCGTACGAGCCTTACGGCATCATGTACCGCAAGGGCGATGCGCCCTTGGCGGAGGTCGTGACAAAGACGTTCGCCACACTGGCAGAGGAGGGCGATTTAGGCCGCTTCTATACCCGTTGGTTTCTGCGCCGCTTGCCCTCGGGCGACAGCATCAATCTGCCCATGAGTCCGCAGTTGGTCACCATTTTCCAGGCTATGGTGGTGAGGCCGGAATAGCCTGTTTTCCATGCAGGCACAAAGTCTGCATACTGTGCAGAAGTCGATTGTTTTCGATCGCTCTGCATGCACCAAGAGTGGGCGCGAGGGTAATCCCTTGCACCTGTTTCTTTAAAATTTGCGTTGTGTAGTTCTTATCATTTACTTGGAGTTTTCATGAAGAAACATTTGCTCGCCCTCGCGGTACTCGCTTTAGCCGCTGGTGGCGCATTTGCACAGGCAAACGACACCATCGCCAAAGCCAAGGCATCGGGCGTCTTTACACAAGGTGTGCGTGACTCTTCGGGCTCACTCGCCTTCACCTTGGGCGACGGTAAATATGCGGGCTACCACTATGAAATTTGCCAGCACATCATTGCCAATCTGGAAAAAGCCATTGGTAAAAAGCTGGATGTGAAGTACCAGTTGGTGAC
>NZ_JBWMAX010000297.1:0-1109 GCF_056521385.1 Rhodoferax sp. RT5P35
GGGTCTCCTGAGGGGTTGTATTAGCGGGCCAAGGCGCGCCGTTTGGCGGCCAGCAAGTTGCTTTGGATGTCGGCCACGGCCATGTCGCGGTAGCGTTTGGGCAGCATGCTGCGGCGCGAGGTTTCGGACACGGCCAGCAGCTCCATGAATTCGATCATGTCGCGCTCTTGCGGCGGCATGAAGTCCAGCGCGGCGGCAGCGAGCACGGCGGCATCCAGGGGGCTGGCCTGGTTGCGGGCCAGCTCCACGGCCAGCAGGGCCAGGGCTTCCAGGTCGGCATTGGAGTAGCCGCCCAGGGTGTCGCACAGCACCAGCAATTCCTCGGTGCTGGCGGTGCAGGGTTCCCCGTAGCGGCCCAGCACGGCCTGCAGTACCTGGGCGCGTTCTGCCGCCGAGTCGCAGTAGAAGAACGGGATTTTGCGGTCGAGTCGGCCCGGGCGTTTGATGTCGCTGTCGAGCTTGTCGGGGCGGTTGGTCAGCATCACAAACAAGACCTGGCCGCGGTTTTCGGTTTCGGCCATGAACTCTTTGAGCCGGGCGATGACGCGCGAGCTGGTGCCATCGTCCCCCCCCTCCCCGCCACCGGAGCCAAAGCTGCGGTCGCCTTCGTCGATGATCACCGCGATGGGCCCCATGGCCTTGACGGTGGCCAGCACGCGCTCCAGGTTGGCCTCGGTGGAACCCACCCACTTGGAGCGGAAGTTCTTCAGCGCCACGGCGGACAGCCCGGCTTCTTTCAAAAACGCCTTGATGACAAAGGTCTTGCCCGAGCCCATGGGGCCCACGGCCAGCAGGCCCATGGGGGTGAGCGTGGTTTCGCCCGCCTTGAGGTTTTTGGCAATGGCCAGCAACTCGTGCTTGATGTTCTCGTGCCCGCCCACTGCCGCCAGGCCGTGCTTGGGCTCGATGAACTCGATCAGGCCCGCGCATTCTTTCTCGATCATTTCGCGCTTGCGGGCGTGGATGACCTTGAGCACTTGCTCGTTGGCATCGCCCACCGGCAAGGCTTTTTCAGGCTCTATGAGTTTGGTGATCTCGGCCGGGGTCATGCCGACCTCGAGACGACCCTGCAGGATGGCGATGGTGGCAGGCACAGCCCCATGGGTGCG
>NZ_JBWMAX010000029.1:0-1745 GCF_056521385.1 Rhodoferax sp. RT5P35
CGGCCAGTCGGTGCGGCGCAGCAGGTCCAGCGCGACTTCGCTGCGCACCTCGTCGCGCAGTGCCTGCAACGACGCGCCCTCTAACTGCAGTGGCCGGGGCAGGCTGCGGGTCGACAGGCCCAGCGCCATGGGCAGCAGCAAACAGGGCATGCTGGCCCACAGCGGGGCCACGGCGGCGATGCAGGAGTTCGTCAAGCCCATCATCAGCAGCATCAGCAAGACCGTCATGGGCAGGTTGTCGGCGGGCAGCAGCAGCCAGGGTGCCAGGCCCCATACGCTGCCGTAGAGCAGCAGCCCCAGGCACTGCCGCCGGGCCCAGAAAGCGCTGCGTTGGCGCGCCTGCGGGTCGCGGTGGTAGGCCCACAGCAGCGGATAGCGCAGGTTTTGCAGCAAGTGCAGCCCCAGCCAGGCCCACACCAGTGGGTTGCGCAGTTGCCAGTAAAAAACGGCCCCGGTGGCCCAGGCCAGCACGATGTCGGTCGAAAAGGCCATTCCGGTGTTGGCGTACAGCAGGGCCACCTGTTCGCGCAGCACGCGCTGGGCGATGTCCGGGGCGGGCTGGGCCGGGGTCATCGCAACTGGCTGATCAGCTGGGCCCGGGAGCGCACCTCAAACAGCAGCAACAGGGCCGAGACGTGGTTTTTCACCGTGCCCTCGCCCAGGCGCGCCTGCTCTGCGATTTGCTGGTTGGACAGGCCGGCCAGCACCCAGTCGAGTATCTGGGCCTGGCGCACGCTCAACTGCAGTGGTTCGCCGCCCGCTTTGCAGACCACGCGGGTGGCCGTGCCGGGCAAGCTGGAGGGCGCGCGGGTGTCGTTGGCGTGCTCCAGGCTGCGCAGGTACTGCACCACGTGGTGCAAGTCGCCGGATTTGGTCAGGTAGGCACTGGCACCCTGGGCCAGCGCCTCGCGCTGCAGCGCCGGATCGCTGTCGCCCGACACCACCACCACCCGCGCGGTAGGGAAGCGCTCCCTAAAGCTGCGCAGACCCGACAGGCCATGCGCGTCGGGTAGGTGCAGGTCCATCAGCACCAGGCCGATCAGCGCCTGCTGCGCCGCATACAGCGCCAGAGCCTCGGCCAGGCTGGCGGCCTCGAACACCGCCACGCTGCGGCCCCCGGCGGCGGCAAACGACTGGATCAGGCTGCGCAAGCCCAGCCGCACCAGGCCATGGTCGTCCACCACCAGCATGCCGGTGGGGCGGTTGGATGCGGTGGCGGCTTCCATGGTGCAGGCATCTTAGGCCGGCACCGTGCGGGAGGGAAGTGACTAAAGGCACCCCTCCGATACCCTTGGTCTACTTGCCGCGCTTGACCCGCAGCAGCTCGTCCAGAATCAGGCTGATCGCGCCGATGGTGATGGCCGCGTCGGCCACGTTAAAGGCGGCAAAGTGCATGCCGCGCCAGTGGAAGTCCAGAAAGTCCACCACGTAGCCGTGCAGCATCCGGTCCACCACGTTGCCGATCGCGCCACCCAGAATGCTGGCCATGGCAAACGAGAACAGCTTTTGCCCGGCGTGTGCGCGCAGCATGTAAATGATGAACACCGCCGCCACTACCCCGATGCCGGTAAAGAACCAGCGCTGCCAGCCGCCCGCACCCGCCAGAAACGAGAACGCCGCGCCGGTGTTGTGGGCCCGCACGATGTTGAAGAAGCTGGTGACATAGGTGCTGTCGCCGAGCTGGTAGTAGCCCATGATCAGCACTTTGGTGAATTGGTCGGCGATCAAAATGATCAGCGCCAGGC
>NZ_JBWMAX010000029.1:1755-2640 GCF_056521385.1 Rhodoferax sp. RT5P35
CCAGGCCCAGCCAGGGGACCAGGCTGGCGTTGGACTTGCCAAAGGTGGATTTGCTTTTGGTCGCCATTACGCAAACGTCCGGGTTTCACCGGCTCCATACAAATTGCTGCTGCAGCGGCCACACAGGGTGGGGTGGGCCGCGTCCACGCCCACATCGGGCGTGTAGTGCCAGCAGCGTTCGCATTTGGTGTCCGAACTGGCCTTGGCGCTTATGGATAGGGCGGGAGCAGCTACCAAAGTAATAGCGGATGTGATGAACACAAACTTCAGGTCCGCACCCAGGCTGGAGAGCAGCGCAAAGTCGTCGGCAGGCACGGCCAGGTCCACATTCGCCTGCAGCGATGCACCCACCTTGCCGTCGGCGCGCAGCACTTCGATGTCCTTGTTGACCGCGTCGCGGATCTCGCGGATGCGGCTCCACTTGGCCAGCAGGTCGGCATCGGGCGCGGGCAGCTCGGCGTAGGTCTCCAAAAAGATGGAGTCGCTGCTGCCAAAGATCTTCCAGGCTTCTTCGGCCGTGAAGCTGAGGAACGGTGCCATCCAACGCAGCATGGCGTGGGTGATCTGCCAGAGCGCGGTTTGGGCACTGCGGCGGGCCAGCGACTTCGGCGCGGTGGTATAGAGCCGGTCTTTGAGCACGTCCAGGTAAAACGCGCCCAGGTCTTCGCTGCAATACACCTGCAGCTTGGCCACCACGGGGTGGAATTCGTACACCTCGTAGTGCGCCAGGATGTCGGCCTGCAACTGGGCGGCGCGGCCCAGGGCGTAGCGGTCGATTTCCAGCAACTGGTCAAACGGCACAGCGTCGGTGGCGGGGTTGAAGTCGCTGACGTTGGCCATCAGGAACTTCAGCGTGTTGCGCACCCGGCGGTAGGTGTCCACCAC